>JAJXXB010000194.1 GCA_021781315.1 Actinomycetes bacterium
CCAACGCGTCGCCGAGATCGTCGAGCCCCTGGTGCCCGCGGGACTCGGACCGCGCAGCGCCGACGTCGTGGACCTGGCGGTGCGCGACGTCGAGGCGGTCGAGGACCTCCTCGCGAGCGTCGCCGGGCCGCTCGCCGCGAGCGCGCTCGCCGGACTGATCACCGCGCTCGTCGCCGGACTCGTGGTCGGGCCCGCGGGCCTCGTCGTGCTCGGCGCCGTCGCCACCGAGCTCGCGCTCTGGCCACTCCTCGTGCGACGCGCGCTGGGCCACGCCGACACCGCGCTCGACGCGAGCCGCGCGGGGATCTCCCGCCTCGCCGCCGACGCCGCGGCCGGCTGGGAGGAGTTCGCGATGGGCGGTGCCGCGAGCGTCCTCGCCGCGCGACTGGTCCGGCTCGAGGCCGCCTACGACGCGGCCGACGCCCGGCGGCGGTGGTGGCGCGCCCTCGTCGAAGGGCTCCTGGTCGCGACCGCGGGCGCGGCCGCGATCGCGATACTCCTGGCGAGCGCGCGTGCGCGATCCGGTGGTCTCAACCCGGCCCTCGTCGGCGTGCCGGTGCTGCTGGCCCTCGCCGCCCTCGACATGGTCGCCGCGGCCGCCGGCACCCTCGTCGACAGCGGCCCCCAGCGCGCGTCCGCGGCGCGCTTCGACGAACTGGCCGGCGCACCGTGGCCGATTCGCGACCCCGCACCGCGCGGACCCGATCTGGCGAGCGCGGCGAACCTCGCCGCACGAGACGTGTACTTCGCGCGCGAGCACCCGGTACTCGAGGACGCGTCAGTCTCGCTGCGAGCGGGCGACGTCATCGTCCTCACCGGACGCAGCGGTGTCGGCAAGACAACCCTCGCCCACCTGCTCGCGAAGTTCCTCGCGCCCGACGCGGGCGAAATCACCCTCGAGGACCGCCCCTACGACATCCTTGCCGCCGACCAGGTGCGCCGTCACGTGGGCTTCGCCGAGGAGAACCCCTACGTGTTCGCCGCGTCCGTCGCGGCCAACGTGCGCGTGGCGCGCCCCGAGGCGACCGACGACGAGGTCGAGCGCGCCTTGGCCGACGCCGCGCTGGAGGGGTGGCGCCAGGGACTCGCGTCGGGGCTCGCGACGATGCTCGGCGGCGAGTCCGCGGGCCTCTCGGGCGGCGAGCAACGCCGGCTGGGACTCGCCCGCGAGTACCTCGCGCGTCGACGCATCGTGATCGCCGACGAGCCCACCGAGGGTCTCGACGACGAGACAGCTCGACGCGTGCTGGCGCGACTGCCGGAACGCGACGCGGCGATCCTTCTCATCTCGCACCGCGAGCGCGATCTCTCCGTGGCGACGCACTGGATGGAGTTGACCGAGGGGCGCCTGGTCGAACGGACGCGAGGGCCCGAGGTTTAGACGTCCCAGAAGATCGTCGAGAGGTTGCGCGCGATCGGCGCCGGCTGGCTCGCCAGGTAGTCGGCGACTTCGTTCTCGCGCGCGGCGGGTAGGCACAGGCGGATCCTCGCGAAGTGGGCCGCACGCTGCGGGTCGTGGTCGGCGCGCAGGGGCGCGACGAACTGCTCGCGCGTCGCGGCGATTCCCATCTCGGCGAGGACCTCGAGGAGGTCCTCGGGCGTCGGTGCGACGGGCCGCTCCAGGTTCCAGAAGTGGCGCCAGGCGTCGGACATCGCCGACAGGGGGTGATGGTCGGGCATCTCGATCACAACGCGCGCTCGCGCGTGCGTCGAGAGCTCGGCGAGGAAGGGCACGATGTCGCCCACGTTGTAGACGACGTGGTGGCTGGTGACCACGTCGGCGACCTCGACGGAGCCGGCCACCGCGGGCCAGAGGCCCTCGACGGTCGCGTACGACAGGCCGCGCGCGGCGGCCGTCTCTTCGAACATCGCGAGCATCGCCGCCTGGTGATCGACGCCGATCACCCGCGCCGCCGGCGGGGCGACGGCGAAGGCCGCGATGCCGCCGCCGCAGCCGACGTCGAGAACGGACCCGCCCGCCGGCATCGCCTCACGCGCCCGCTCGTGCGAGGGCGTGTCGGCGATGACCGGCGGGAGGGCGAACAGCTCCGGCGGATGGATCCAGGGGCTCTCTTCGGCGCCGGCGAGGATGTGCTCGGGTAGAGCCCACGCCGCCAGCGCGTCGCGCCAGGTCTCCGCCGCGGTCACGAGTTAGCGACCGAGGAACTTCGAGAACAGCCCGCCGCCCGAGGACGCGTCGGCGCCGCACTGGCACCGCTCGTTCTTGGGCACGCCGGCCAGGGCCTGCTCGATGTGATTGCCGCATCCGCTCCACGTGGGCTTCTTGCAGGTCCGGCAGGTTGTGCGATGACACATAGTGGTGGTGTACCTTTCTTTGTTTCTTATATTTCGAGGCGTTAGCTGACGAGTTCGAGCGATCTCGCCGCCGGCGAGGAGCTCCACGTCTTGTAACCACCATCGAGGTTGCGGGCGTCAAAGCCCAGTTCATTGAGCAGTCGCGTCGCCGTGTGGCCGCGCTGGCCCACCTGGCAGATGACGACGATCTCGCCGGCATCGAGTTCGCGGTAACGCTCGCGGATCTCGTCGACCGGCAGGTTGATCGCTCCGGGCACGGTGCCGCGTAGGAATTCGCCGGTGGTGCGCACGTCGACCAGCTGGGCGCCGCGCGCGCGATAGGCCTCGATCTCGCTCCACTGGACGGTCTTGACGAGACCCGACAGCACGTTCTCGGCGACGTAGCCGAGGATGTTGACGGGGTCCTTCGCCGAGCCGAACGGCGGCGCGTAGGCCAACTCGAGGTCGGCCAGCTCGGGGGCCGAGATGTCCCCGCGGATCGCGGTGGCCAGCACGTCGATGCGCTTGTCCACGCCCTCCGTGCCGACCCCCTGGGCGCCGAGGATCTCGCCCGTCGTGGGCTCGACCATGATCTTCAGGGCCATCGGACGCGCACCCGGGTAGTAGCCGGCGTGGCTCGAGGGGTGCGTGTGGATGGCCAGCGCCGGTCGGCCGGCCGCGGCGAGGCGCTTCTCGTTCCAGCCGGTGGCCGCGATGGTGAGGTCGAAGACCTTCACGATCGCCGTGCCGATGGTCGTGCGCGGGCGCACCAGGCGACCGGTCAGGTGGTCGGCCACCACGCGACCGTGGCGGTTCGCCACGTTGGCGAGCGGCACCAGGGTCGCCGCGCCGTCGAGGGCGTCGGACTTCTCGGCGACGTCGCCGATCGCGTAGATCGAGTGGTCGCTCGTGCGGTTGAACTCGTCGACCGCCACGCCGCCGCTCGCGCCGATCGCGAGGCCCGCGCCGCGCGCCAGGCTGACGTCGGGCCGCACGCCGATCGCGACGACCACGAGGTCGGCGGGGATCACGTCGCCCGAGTGCACCTGCACCGCGGTCGGCGTGATCGCCGTCACCGTGTTGGAAAGGCGCACGTCCACGCCGTGGCGCTCCATCTCGTCGACCACCAGCTGGGCCATCTCCGGGTCCAGGGGGGCGAGCAGCTGGTCAGCGGCCTCGACAATGGTGGTGGCCACACCGCGCTCGGTCAGGTTCTCGGCGATCTCCACGCCGATGAAGCCGCCGCCGATGACGACCGCGTGGCGAGCAGCGCGATCGAGGGCGGCCGCCATGCGCTCGACGTCTTCGACGGTGCGCAGGGCGAGGGCGCGCTCGATGCCGGGCACCGGCGGGATGATCGGCGAGGCGCCGGGGCTGAGGATCAGGAAGTCGTAGTCGAGCTCGAAGGTCTCGTCCTCATCGAGCCGGTGCACGCTCACGCGCTTGGCGTCCTTGTCGATGGAGGTCACCTCGTGGTTGACGCGCACGTCCAGGTTGAAGCGCTCGAAGAGTGACTGGGGGGTCTGGAGCAGGAGGCTGTCCTCGTTCTCGATGACGCCGCCCACGTAGTAGGGCAGGCCGCAGTTGGCGTACGAGACGTACCCGCTCTTTTCGAGCACGATGATCTCGGCGTCGTTGTCGAGACGACGCAGACGCGTCGCCGCCGACATTCCCCCGGCCACTCCCCCAACGATGATGACGCGCATGATGCTCCTCACGCCAGGCTCAAGAAGAGCCGCTGCAGCTTGTCGGTCATGGACTCGGAGTCGATCGCCGGGTCGACGAGGCACTCCTTCAGGCTCGAGCTGATCAGCATGAACGCCGCGGTGTTGATGGCCTTGTTGACCGCCGCCATCTGGGTGATGACGTCTTCGCAGCTGCGTCCCTCGTCGAGCATGCGCACGATGGCGCCCATCTGGCCGTGGGCGCGCTTGAGTCGCTTGCTGATCAGCGCGATCTGGTCGGCGTCCTGTAGGACGTGTGAGTCGGTGGGCACTGCGGTCCTTTCCATTGGGTAGTTGTCGGGGGCCACTAGTGACCGCCCTTGAAGATCATGGTGACGAATCGGTAGTTGAGCGCCGCGAAGCGCCACAACTGGTACAGGGGGTTGGCCCGACGGCGCAGCACCGCGGTGCTCGGCTCGGGGGCGTTGGCGATGTCGTGAGTGGCGTTGTCCATGGCGCTCTCCTATTCCGGGATCAGGTACCAGAGGGGGCGAGCCTTGGCCTTGTAGAGGAACAACACGTGCAGCATGTACTTGATCCAGTGTCCGGCGAGACCGATCTCGCCGAAGGTGTCCTTGTTCGAGCGACCCGAGCCCGGGAAGCGCTTGTAGTCGGGCACGACGGGATACATCGTCATCGACGCGGCGGTGCCGCGGCGCAGTCCCGTGCCGGCCGAGGCGACGCACGCCGCTCCCATGTCGGCCATCGAGGCCGAGTGCGAGCCCGTCACCCCCTTCGTGATGCGATCGACGATGGTCAGGGCCACCGTCTTTCCCATCACGCCCGAGGGCATGCCGGTGCGCGGCGGCGCCGGCGTGATGACGGTGCCGTTGGGGCTCTTGCGCGGCACCGAGATCTGGTGCGGCGGCGCGAAGGCGATGCCGACGCCGAAGACGTTCGGGTAACGCCCGCTCTCGTACGTCGAGGGCCAGTCCTCAGCGCTCCACTGCTCGTAGGGCTTGGCCTCGTAGTCCGCGTCGACCTTCATGAAGCCACTGGGCAGGAACACCTGGTCGCTGATGTCGTTGCCCTCGCGGTCGAAGGCCTTCAAGTCCGCGCCGCGAAAGGGCGGCAGGAGCATGGCGAAGTCGAAGTCCAGGGTTGACTTGGAGCCGTCGAGCTGCTCGTAGTAGATGACACCCGGCTCGATCTTCTCCACGTGGGCCTGGGTCACGGCCTTGACCTCGCGCTCGCGAAAGAGCGACTCGGTCCAGAGCTTGCTCGTGGTCTCCTCGCCGCCCTGGTGAAAGACCATGCCGCCCACACCGAAGTCGCCGAGCTCGTACTCGTTGGTCAGATACGTCACCTCGGCCTTGTCGCGCACACCGGCGGTGCGCAGCTCGTGCTCGACGTTGAACGTGTACTCGAAGGCGGCGCCTTCGCAGGTGCACGTGCCGTGTCCCACGCCGATGACGAGCTTCTGTCGCTCGCCCTTCTTCATCTTGTCGATCACCCGGGCCAGGTGCTCCGACGCCTGGACGGCGTGCTGGGGGGTGCACACCGAGACCGTGTTGGCGTCGGGCCCCAGGCCCGGCGTGGCCGCGAAGTTGAGCTTCGGACCGGTCGCGTTGATCAGGTAGTCGTAGGTGATGTTCGCCACCTCGCCCTCGCGCGCGGGGTCGGTGTAGCGAACCGTGACGTAGGGCTGGGACAGATCGGTCGAGCCCTCAGGGTGTAGCTCGGTGGCGAGCGCCTGGTGAAAGACGATCCCCGTGCGCTTGTAGACCGGCGCGAGGGGAAAGACCACGTCCTCGGCCTTCATGTTGCCCACGCCGACCCAGATGTTCGAAGGGATCCAGTTCCACTTCGAGTTGGGCGAGACGACGAGGACCTCGTGGTCCGTGCCCAGCTTGCGGCGCAGGTGCAGCGCCGCGGTGTGGCCGGATATGCCGGCTCCCAAAACCACTACTCGTGCCATGTCACCTCCCGGGTGGTCGCTTACACCCCCTGGGGGTATCAGCGCGTTACGACACTATACCCCCTGGGGTATGAGTTCGCAACGCCCCTCGAGGGACCAAGGTCCCGACGGTTGGCCCCAGTGCTACCGCTGACGCCAGCCGGTCGGACAGGTCGGATCCACGCCCGTCACGTGGCGCACCGTGCCCGAACGCACGCAGGTGATCGTGTACGGGCTCGGGAAGACGACGACACTGGCCGAGGCAAGTCCTTGAGAGCTGAACGCGGTTATCCGGACCCCGAGGGTGGGCGTCGACGCGCCGTAGAACGTACAGTTCGAACTTCGGGTCGTCACGCTGAAAGAGGTTGGTGAGTTAAATCCGTTCATCAACGTGCACCGGTAGTACTGGGCGTTGACACCCCCCCACGTGGCGCTGAGGTTGCCTCCGACGATCTGGACTGTCGCGTTCGCAACGTGGGGGACGCCGGACAGGGCATACGCATAGATTTTCCCCGTGTCATTGGATCCCACGTACAGGACTCCGTTGACCACGTCGATCGGTTGAACACCACCATCCACGCTGGAGACAGCGTGCGTATCCAAAATATCGACGATCCCGCCGTTGTAGGCCGTCGCAGTCTGTCCCGAATTGAGCCACGTCGCCGGAATCTCCCCGATGGCGAGTTTGCCTCCGTTGGCCAACGTCGACGTTTCCCACGGCGTGTACACCGAGAAGTAGAGGTTGCCGCTGGCGTCCAGGGCCAGCCCGAGTGCCATGTTCAACAGCGGACCGGTCGCTACCACACCTAGGCCCGATCCCGGCGACAGAGCCGGCGCCCCGTTCACCACCGAGGCGATCTGCGCGGACGTCATCGAGTAGATGTTGTCACTGTAGGTATCGGCGATGTACAAGGTGCCGTTCGAGCCGACCCTGATCTGTTGTGCGAAGTGCAGTCCACTAACGATCCGTGTGGCGCCCGCCCAGTCAAACGACGAGCCGACGACCGGCACCCGGTAGACACCGGGGCGCGTCGGACCAGAGTTGGCCACGTACAGCGCGTCGCCCGACGGTGACATCGCCATGCCCGTGGGCTCGTCGAGCCAGCCATTCACGTAGGCCGCACTGTACGAACCGGGCGCCGTCAGAAGGTCGATCTCATTGCTGTAGGCGCTGTCAAAGAGGATCTGTCCTGATGACAGTGGAACCACTCCGGCCACCCAGAAGTTCCCGATGTTGGCGGCGTAATTAGAGGGTGTGAGCACCTGCAAACCCGACGATGGCACGGCCACGCCGTGCAGAGCGGCCTGCGCGGCAGTGGCATTGACTTGTGCCAATCGCGGCACCGTGTCGAAGAAGTCAAGGTTGCCGGCCCCATCACCAGAAAGGCCCATCAGTCCACCAGTGGATGTCGTCACAACGTGCCAGTCGGCATTCGTCGTGACAGACGTCAGGTTTGGGAGTGGCACCGCGTGCGCCGCCTGAACGTCAGTGACACTCACCGCCGCAAGACTGACGAGTACTGAGGCGAATCCCGCAGAAAAAAGTCGACGTCGAAACATGAATATCCCCCGAGTTTGAACTCGTTCATGATACTAGCCGCGAGATAGTTGCGCCATCTATATACCTAAATGGCTCCTCACAGAGTGACGAGAAAATTCGTGAATTGCCAGGGGTCGTCGGTGTCATAGATCCGCCCGCTGAAGCGATCGAACCAGTCGGTGTGGGTGGAGACCGGGTCCCAGTCGATCGGCCCCGACCAGGTCGTCCCCACGTAGGGCTCGGCGACGGCGAGCACCTCGCGCCACGGCAACTCGTCGGGCACGCGCACGCCCTCGTGGGGGCGCCGCAGCATCCAGTCGATCGCGCCGAGGATCGACGCGGCCACCTGGACCGTCGTGGCATTCTGGTGCGGGGCGACGGCGCGAGCCTCCTCGATCGAGGTCTGCATGCCCGTCCACCACGCCCCGTAGGGGTGGCCCATCAGCAGGACGCCGAGCTCGTCGCGGCCGCTTACGATCTCGTCGTTCATGATGCGCTGGTTGAACGGGTAGGCGTAGTCGTGTCCTTCGACCTCGATGAAGCTGGCCCAGGCGAGGTCCGTCGGACAGTACGCGTAGTGCACCGTCGGGCGATAGATCGCCTCGGCGCCCTCCCAGACCGTCAGGTGGTCACAGATCGTGAAGGCCTCGCCGTGGCGGATCACCATGCCCACGATCGGCCCAGACGGCGTCACCGAGCGCACGAGGGTCTTGTGGGCCATCTGGGCGAAGCAGATCTGATTGAGGGGGCCCTCCCCCTCGTGGGTCAATCCGAGGCTCGGCAGGCGCTTCTCGTGGGTGCCCCAGCCCACCTCGGCCGGGGCGACGCCCTCTTCGTAGAAGCCGTCCACGCTCCAGGTGTTGACGAACTCACCCACCTCCTTGGGCCGGTTCGCTACCTGCGTGTCGCGCTCGGCGATGTGGATCGCCTTCACCTCGAGCAGCATCGCGACCTCGTTGAAGCGCTCGTCGGCGAGGGCCTCGGCGAGGGCCTCGTGGCGCTCGGGGAAGTACCCGTCGGCGACCACCCGCTGCGCGATCTCGACGAGCGCCTTCTTCACGTAGTGGCTCACCAGGCCCGGGTTGGCGCCGTGCTCGACGACGGCCGAGGGGCCGTCGTTGGATCCCCAGCTCGCGATCTGGCGGCGCATCGCCATGTGGCGCCAATAGAGGGTGCGCTGCTGGGGCGTCGTCTCGGCCGGATTCTCGTAGGGGTCCCAGAGCTCGACGCTCGTGTTGAGATAGCGCACGTCATGGGCCCGGCACCACTCGAGCAGGTCGTCGAGTCCGATGTTCCAGGCGAGGTCCACCAGGACGTCACCGCTCGTCAGGTGCGCGGCGAGTACCTCGGCGAGGTTCTCTCGCGTGATCTCCACCTGTTTGTACTGAACCCCCCGCTCGATCGACGATGCGATCCGTTCGCGGTTGTCGCGGCTCTCGAGGACGGTCACGCGGTCCGGCTTCAGAGAGAAATGATCGATCATCAGCGGAATCAGGCACTGGGCCACCGATCCGCATCCCAACACGACGACTCGACCCGGCAACTGGGGTTCACTCAATTAGGACCTCTTCTCACTCGCTCATTCAGAGCGAGCAACCTTACACTGTCTCCCCAGGGCTAGGCGACGCTCATGCCGCCGTCGACGGCGAGGTTGGCCCCGGTCACCGCCGAGGCGGCGGGCGAGCAGAGCCACGAGACGAGCGCGGCCACCTCGGTCGGCTCGATCAGTCGACCGATGGGCTGCTGGGTCGCGAAGGACTCGCCACTGTCGAGCCCGTAGACGGCGGCCGAGGCCTCGAGGATCAACGTGCGCGTCGAGCCCGGGCTGACGGCGTTGGCCGTGACGCCGAACTCGGCGAGGTCCATCGCGACCGAGCGCACCAGGCCCACCACCGCGTGCTTGGCCGCGACGTAGGCGGCGAGGTGGCGAAGCCCGAGCGAGCCCGCGCTCGAGGCGACCGCGACGATGCGCGCGTTCGCGCTGGGTCCATTCGCGATCAGCACCGGCGCGGCCGCGCTGATGAGCCGACGCGTGCCGAGGACGTTCACCGACCACACCGCGTCGACCGCGGCGTCGCTCGCCTCCCAGAGCGGCCCCCCGGCGGCCACGACCCCGGCGGCCGCCACCACCGCGTCGAGTCGGCCGAAGTGGCGCGTGGCGGTCTCGACTGCGAGGGCCATGTCCGCGGCGCTGCGCACGTCGCCCACCAGTCCCAGCGCGCGGTCACCGTGACGCGCGACGATCCCCTCGAGGTCGGCGGGCGTGGCGAGCGCGTAGGGCACGTCGGGGATGTCGCGACAGCGATCCACCGCGACCACTCGATAGCCGTCGGCCACGAGCGCGTCGACGCAGGCCGCGCCGATGCCGCGCGCGGCGCCCGTGACGATCGCGACCCGGTTCACCCGCCGAGGGTCCTGAAGAAGTCCGGCGGGGCCACGACGTCCTCGCGGGTCAGCTCACTCGTCGAGGACCGTCCCAGCGCGAGCAGCGTCGAGTCAATGCCCCCGCGCAGCACGTCGAGCACGTTCTCGACCCCGGCCTGGCCGTTGACCGCGAGGCCCCAGAGGTAGGCCCGACCGATCATCACCGCGCGCGCGCCCAGGGCCAGGGCCTTGACCACGTCGCTGCCACGTCTTACGCCGCCGTCGAGCAGCACCTCGATGTCGCCACCCACCGCGTCGGCGATGGCCGGCAGGACCCGGATCGTCGCCGGCGTGCCGTCGAGGTTGTTGCCGCCGTGATTCGACACCGACAGTGCGCTCGCACCCAGGTCGACGACGCGGCGCGCGTCGTCGACGCGGCTCACGCCCTTCACCATGAAGGGACCGTCCCACTGGGCGCGCAGCCAGGCCACGTCCTCCCAGCTCGGCGGCGGGGTCTGCATCCACTCGTAGTAGGCGCCAAAGAACGTCGGGGCCGGGGCCCCGGGGGCGGCCATGTTGGGCGTGGTGAGATCCGGCAAATGGCCACTGCGCACGAACGACCAGAGCCAGGCCGGGCGCGACAGCGCCTGGGGAGCGAGCTTGAAGGCGTTCTTCAGCGTGATGGCCTCGGGAATCCACGGGCTGCCCCAGTCGCGCCCGTGGGAGAAGGACCAGTCGAGGGTCACGATGATCCCGAGCGCGCCGGCCTTGGCCGCTCGTTCGAGGCGCTGGAGCATCACGTCGCGACCTCCGCTCCAGTACATCTGGAAGTACACGCGCGCGTCGGTGGCCGCGACCTCCTCGATGGACTTGCTCGCGAAGGAGGACAGGCCCATGGCGACGCCGCGACTCGCCGCCGCGCGCGCCACCGCCACCTCGCCGGCCGGGTGGACCGCCTGCACGCCGGTCGGCGAGAGCAGCACCGGCATCGAGAGGGTCTGGCCGAGCACCGTCGTCGTGAGATCGCGCGAGGCGTGATGTCCCGCCACGTGGGGGGCGAAACCCAGTTCGTCGAAGGACTCGACGTTGTCGCGACTGGTCAGCCCCTTCTCCGAGCCGGCGACCAGGGCGCCGTAGACCGAAGCGGGCAGGCGACGGCGCGCGCGGCGCTGCGCCACCGCAACGGTCTCGAACCACGTGCCGGCCACGTCCCCCCTTTCGTGCCGAGACTAGTTGAGGGCGCCGCGCCTAGCGGCGGGCCGACAGCGTGAGCGGCACGCGCCGGGAGTGATCGGGCGCCGGAGCGGGCCGCTCGCGCGCGCCGGCCAGTGCCACCTCGCCGTGGCCGAAGACGCACTCGGGATCGGGGTCGCTCAACTCGAGCCCCGTGAAGAACTTGGCGGCCATGCACCCGCCCCGGCAGGAGTCAAAGGAGCCACACGACGAGCAGGCCCCCGCGCTACCGGGCTCGCGCAGGGAGGTGAACAGCTCGCTCTCGCGCCACACGCGAGAAAATCCCGCGTCGCGCACGTTGCCCGCGCGGAACTGGTCGTGGATGACGAAGGGGCAGGCGTAGACGTCGCCCACCGGATCGATGAGACAGACCACGCGCCCCGCGCCGCACAGGTTGAGTCCCTCGAGCGGGTCTCCGAGCGCCGAGAGATGAAAGAACGAGTCGCCGGTCAACACGTCGGGGCGAGCGCGCAGCCAGTGGTAGAGGTCGCGGTTCTGTGCGGCGCTGGGGCGCAGCTCGTCCCACACGTCCGCACCGCGACCCGAGGGTCGCAGGCGCGTCAGACGCAGTTGCGCGCCGTAGTGCGCGGCGAGCGCCTCGTAGTCCTCGAGCTGGTCGACGTTGTGGCGCGTCATCACCACCGAGATCTTGAAGGGGCCAAATTCCGCGTCTCTCAAGTTGTCCATCGCGCGTCGCGCGCGAACGTAGCTGCCGGCGCCGCGAATCGCGTCGTTGGTGAGAGCGTCCACCCCATCGAGGGAGATCTGCACGTCGAGGTAGTCGGTCGCGGCGAGGCGTCGGGCGGCGGCCGCGTCGAGTCGCGTGCCGTTGGTCGAGAACTTCACGCCCACGTTGCGCGCCACGGCGTGCTCGACGATCGCAAAGAAGTCCTCGCGCATCATCGGCTCGCCGCCACCCACGTTGATGTAGAAGATCTGCATCGCGGCGATCTCGTCGACCAGCGCGAGCGCCTCGGCGGTGTCGAGCTCGCGCGGGTCGCGCCGGCCCGACGACGACAAGCAGTGCGTGCACGCGAGGTTGCAGGCGTAGGTGAGTTCCCAGGTGAGACAGATGGGTGCGCCGAGACCTCGCTCGAAGCGCGTGCGCAGTGAGGACTCAGCGCCCATCGAGTACTCCCGAGTCGATGAGATCACGCAGCGCCCGCCCGTAGCGGGGCCGCGCGGATTCGTCGATCACGTCGTCAATCGCCGCGAGCGCGCTGTCGTAGTCACCCAGGCGCCGCACGAGGTCGACGAGGGCGGGCGACTTGAGAAACACCAGGCGGCGCGTGTCGTGGTGGTACGCGAGCGCCCCGAAGGCCTCCTCGCGCAGCGAGACACGCGCGCTCAGGGTCCACGGGAGCGACAGGTCGGCCCCGGTGAGGAGGGTCACCGGTCTAGTAGACGCCGCAGAGTCCGTCGATGGAGACCTCTTCGACGAGCAACTCCTCGATCTCCTCGTGGGTCTCATCCTCTTGCACCAGGGTCTCGTTCGACACGTCGCCTCCTCGGGTCCATTCTGCCCGATGTCGACGTCGGCTTCGACGATCGGCGTGGCAAACTTCGCCCATGGCCGACGCCCCCGCCCCCGCCGCGGCGCCCATCGAGATCGGCACCACGGTCGCCCTCAGCGAGGGAGTTCGCGTCTACGAGCGCCGCTACCTCGCCGGCGGGGCCCCGTGGCGTCTGCTGCGCGTGTCGAGCGCAGCCGGCGACGTCGTGGCGCGCTGGGCCGGGGGCGGCACCGTCGAACCCGGCGAGGGCGTGCTGGCGCGGACCCTCATCGACCAGGGCCTGCTCGAGGCGCGCCACGCACGCGTCGGCGTCACGGATCAGGTCGACGTCATCATCGCCACGTGCGACGAGGAGCGATTGGACGAGCTGCTCGCGCGACTGACCGGTCTGTCGGTGACCGTGGTCGATGACGCGTCACGCGACCCGTCGCGGGTCGAGGACGCCACGCGGGCGGTCGGCGCGCGCCTCGTGCGACTCGACGAGAACGTGGGACCCGCGGCCGCGCGCAACCGCGGCCTGGCCGCGACCACGCGCCCCCTCGTCTGGTTCCTCGACGCCGACGTGGATCTCGACAACGCCGTGGGCGTGCTCGAGCGGCTCGCGCGTCACGTCGCCGATCCACGGGTGGGCGCCGTCGCCCCGCGCGTCGTCGGTGCCCCGGGGCCGAGCGTGCGCGAGCGATTCGAACGCCTCGCGAGCCCGCTCGACCTCGGCGGCCGGTCGGGTCTCGTGCGACCCGGGGCGCTGGTCTCCTACGTGCCGGCCGCCTGTTTACTCGCTCGTCGCGATGCCCTGGGCGATGGATTCGACGAGTCCCTGCGCGTCGGCGAGGACGTCGACCTAGTGTGGCGTCTTGACGAAGCGGGGTGGCTGGTGCGCTACGACGCGCGCGTCAGCGTGCACCATCGCGCCCGCGAGACCTGGCGCGACTGGTTCGCCCAGCGCGTGGCGTACGGCGCCTCGGCCGGGCCGCTCGCCGCGCGCCACGGCCGGCGCCTCGCACCGCTGCGCGCCGACGTGGCCGCGCTCGCCACATGGGGACTCCTCCTCGCCGGGCGGCCCGTGGCGAGCCTGGCCGCGGCCGTGCGGGTGCGCGACGACGTCGCGGCGCGACTCGACGGCGAGAACCGGGTGGCCACCCTCCTCACCGTGAGGGCGCTGTCGAGTGGCCTCGCGGCGAGCGCGCGCTCTCTCACCCGCAGCTACGCGCCGGTGCTGGTGGTGGGAGCCCTCGCTCGGCCCACGCGCAGACGCGCGCTGGCGCTACTCGCCCTGGGATATTGGTGGCGCTGGCGTGGTCAGCGCCCGCACGTAAGCGACGTCCTGCTCGGGGCGGCCGACGACGCGGCCTACGCGATCGGGCTCTGGCGCGGCGCCTGGCGCGAGCGATCGATCGCGGCCCTCGCGCCCGAGGTGCGCGGACTCGATCGCCTCGTCGCTCGCC
>JAJXXB010000063.1 GCA_021781315.1 Actinomycetes bacterium
CTTCGCCCGTGACGTGGCCAGTGAGGTTGTCTTCCTAGACGACGGACTCATCGTCGAGCACGGTCCGCCCGCTCAACTCTTCGACGATCCGCGCGAAGAGGCCACTCGGGCTTTCCTACGACGCGTGAATTAGATCGGGCTCTCTCCGCCCTCGGTGGTCGTCGGCTCTTCGCCGACCGAGGGCGCCGGTGGAGCATCCTTGAATGTTGATGTCAGACCACGGCCCGACCCGACGACAGGCGTCGACGGGTGTCGGCGAGTACCCAGTTGAGCGGGAAGTGGCGCAGGGGACCCGGGAGTCGGCGCCAGATCTGAGTGATCGCCGCGACGAGGGCGCGCGCGGCGCGCTCGCGGCGGGGGCTCCAGGTCAGGGTCAGGTCGCGACGAAGGCGATCGGGGAGGAAGTAGCCGACGAGGAGCCCGTTGAGAGGTCCGGCGACGACGGCGAGGGGACGCGGGAGGAACTCCAGGGAGACGAACGACCGGAGGTACCGGCCGGTCACGTCGTCAAATCCGGCGCGAGCCATCTGGTCGTCCCAGTAGCGGGCGAAGGCCGCCCGGTCCCGCGGCCACCACCCCTCGGGAACCTGGAGGGTCGTACCCAAGCGCTCGGCGACGCGGTAGAGCTCGTCGTCGACCTGGGCGAGGTCGGCGCCGGCCAGTTCGACCGCCTGGCGGGCACCCTGATAGAGGCAGGCCGCGACCCAGCCCTGCAGCTCGGGGTCGAAGGCGTTGTAGGCGACCGGGTCGCCGGACCTCGATCGCACGCGAGCGTGCGATCGGTCGATCTCGCGGCGCAGGGCGACCCGTTCGTCGTCGGTGCCAAAGACGGCGATGGCGAGGAAGGCCAGCGTGGTGCGCGTGCGTTTGAGCGGGTGGTGAACGAGCGCTCCCTCGACCACGCGGCTGCGCGCAACCGCGTGACCCACCGGGAGCTGACTCAGCTGCAACACCACGTTGGCCCCGGCGGGCAACAGCGCGACGCCGCTCATCAGAGCGTCGCTCAGTCGGGGACTGAGATCGGAGACGCTCGCCACGGGCTCAGCGTAGGGTGCGCCAGCGGGATCATGGGACACTGGGACCGCGCAACCTCGCACGAGCCCGACCTTTTCGAGGAGTGATCATGTCTGACGTTCCCGCCAGCCGCCCACCGGCGTCCAGTCCCTGGGACGAGCGCTACCGCGCTCACCCCTGGCCGACCGAGCCGGACCCCGAGCTCGTCGAGTTGGCGAGAACGCTCACGCCGGGCGCCGCACTCGACCTCGGCTGCGGGACGGGACGAAACGCGTTGTGGCTAGCGAGTCAGGGCTGGCGGGTCACCGGCGTCGACTCGTCGAGCGTGGGTCTCGACATCGCCGAGGCTCGCGCGCGCGAGCAGTCCCTCGCTGTCGAGTGGGTCCTGGCCGATCTCATGACGTACTCGCCGAGTGAGCCCGTCGAGCTCGTCGTCATGGCCAACATCCACCCGGCTCCCGCGGAACGGGCGGCCCTCTTCGCGCGCGTGGCCGCCGCCGTGGCGCCCGGCGGGCATCTCTTCGTGATCGGCCACCACGTCGAGGCGCTCGGGGTGGCCGGCCCACCGAATCCCGAGCGCCTCTACACCGAGGAGATCGTGCGCGCGGGGTTTGCGGGCCTGAGAGTTGAGCGCCTGGAGCGACTCGAACGACCGTCCGAGGGCGAGGGTCCCGTCGTAGTGGACGTCATGCTGTGGGCCGGTCGTCCGTTCAACCCCGAGTCAGAGAGTCGACGCGGCGAGAGCCCGCGATGACGTGGCCAACGCCTGGCCCCGACGGCGCGAGGACTCGATCGGTCGGACGTAGCTCAGGTTGTTGCGACGCGGGTGATCGCGCGCTGGCACCGGCGAGCCCACCACGTACTCGCGCCCGCCAGCAGGGTCGCCGCAACGGCCAACCACGCCCAGACGCTGCCGACGGCAAAGAGCGCGACCGCAAGGAGAATGAGTTCAGCGCAGATCACGGCCACCATGACGAACGCGTAGGGGCCGTACTCCTGGGCCGCCCGGACCACCTTGTCCGACGACGCCGTGCGTTGTGACCAGAAGGTGCGCAGAACCGCCCGCTTCTCAGTGAACGTGCAACTTCGGTAGGTGGCAAGGCCCACGGGGACATCGTACCGATCGGCGGCCGTGGAACGGCAGAGGTAGACGACAGACGACGCGTGGGGACCAACGTCCGCGTGCGCCGCTGCTTAGCACGCGCCGACGAGCGCCTGGCGCCGCGTCGGTACTCAGTGCGGAATCGTGACCACGTTCACCGCTTCGTGGTCTGAAAGCGAAATCCCTCGTCGAAGAGTCGCAGACAGATCTGCGCGACGTCGGCGTCGTAGCGGGTCCCCGCGCCGTCCCTGATCTCGGTGAGGGCTACGTCGAGGCCGAGGCCCGGACGATAGGGACGATGGTTGGTCATCGCCTCGACGACGTCGGCGACCATCACGATCCTCGCGGGCAGTGAGATGTCGCCCATCTCCAAACCCAGGGGATAGCCGCTGCCGTCGCCTCGCTCGTGGTGCTGGCCGGCGACCTCGGCGATCGGCCACGGAAGTGACGCCTGGAGGAGGATGTCGCGGCCGACGTCGCAGTGGGACTTCACCATCTCGTATTCGACCGCGGAGAGTCGTCCGGGGCGCGTCAAGATCTCGGCGGGGATCGCCACCTTGCCGATGTCGTGGACCTCGGCGCTGAGGGCGATGAGGTGCACCATGTCGTCCTCCAGCCCGAGCTCCGCGGCAATGGCCGCGCTGAGCTGGCCGACCTTGCTCTGGTGTCCGGCGGTGTAGGGGTCTCGGCTCTCGGTCATTTGACTCAGGGCCGCGAGGGTCCCCTCGAACGCGGCCGCCAGTTGCTCGCTCGCACGAACGTGGTCGAGTCCGAAGGACATCTCTCGCACGACCGCTTCGAGACTGGCGACGGTGGCGTCGTCGAACCAGAAGCGGTCTCCGTCGTAGACGGTCAGGCAGGCCCGCCGCCCCTTGTACGAGAAGGGCAACGCCACCGAGGACCCGAGTCCGTGCACGCTCGCGCGCTCGCGCCATTCGCCAACGACGGCGTTCTCCGGCAGGTTCCAACAGACTTGGCTCACGCCAGTGCGCAACGCCGTGCCCGTTGGGCCGCGGCCGCTGTCCTCGGTGCCCCACCACGAGACGATTCCTTCGTAGAGATACTCGGTCGCGCCGTCGGCGTAGAGGATCTCCACTCCGTCGTGGTCGGTGGCGGCCACGCCGACCCAGGCCAGCGCGTAGGTGCCGGGGTCGATGAAGGCCCGGCAGATGTCGGCCAAGCAGTCATCGGCGCTGCGGGCGTTCATGACGATGTGGTTCACCGCGTTGACCAGTTCGAAGGCGAGTCGGCCGCGGAACGCCTCGCTCGTGTCGGTGAACGTGGCGATCGCGCCGATCGTGCCATCGACGAGCGGCGCGAGGGCGGTG
>JAJXXB010000119.1 GCA_021781315.1 Actinomycetes bacterium
CATCTCGTCCAGCTCAAGGAGGGTGAGAGCTGAGACGATCATCCGCCTCTCTCCCGCCACTCCAGTGCGGTCGAAGCGCTCAACGAGCAAGACGTCACGCCTGTAGGGCGACACGTTCGATGCCCAGCAACTCCCTCTGAAACGACACTGACCGTGATGATGCACTGAGGTGCCGTTGGTGGTTGCGTTGTCGCTTCGGGCGATGACATCGTGGGGGGTCCAAGAAAAGACAAGGACCCCTTCGCTCTTCTCTTTGCGTGAGCGCGAAGGGGTCCTCTGAGATGCCCGGAGACACCGATGCTCAGCGTAGTGAACGACCCCACCCATGTCGAGCACACACTGCTCGCGGGACAACTTTCCTGCCCGCACTGTGACGGCCAGCTGCGCCCCTGGGGGCACGCCCGGCGGCGCGTTCTGCGCACCGCGACTCGCAACGTGGAGCATCACCCTCGACGGGCCCGATGCTCGAAGTGCCTGGTGACCTCGGTGCTACTTCCCGACGTCTGTCTCTCTCGCCGGGTCGACGAGGTGGCGGTGATCGGCCGGGCACTGTTGGAAAAGGCCGGCGGCGCCGGGCACCGCACGATCGCTGCCGGGCTGGCTCGACCAACCGAAACCGTGCGCGGTTGGCTGAGGCGGTTCTCCTCGCGCGTCGCGCTAATCCAGGAGCACTTTCGTCGCTGGGCCTTCGCGCTCGACCCTCGCTTGGAGATGGTCACCCCTCAGGGGTCTCTCCTCGCCGACGCGCTCGAAACGATCGGACTGGCGGCTCGGGCCGCCACCCTCTTGTTCGGACCCCGGCCGGTCTGGTCCTGGGTGAGTGCGATGACCGGCGGCGCCTTGCTTTCCAACACGAGCTCACCCTTCCCGGCGCCGCGCTGAGCGGCGAGCCTGGTTCTTGGCACCGCCCGGTGTCCGAAACCAGGAGGCGAACGTGGCATCACGTCACCCAGAAGAACAACGACGACAGCGCGCCGAGGACATCGCGCTCTTTCGCTACGCGCTCGTGCGCGAGGCGGCGAACGACACGATGTCCACGCGGGAACGCGGACGCATCGTGCGCGGTCTCGCCGAGACCACCCACACTGGACCCGACGGCACGCCGGTCAGCGTCTCTCGTCCGACGATCGACCGGTGGATCCGCGCCTATCGCGCCGGAGGCTTTGCGGCCCTGGCGCCGAGCCCTCGACGCGTCGAGGCGCGCACCCCGGCGGGGCTGCTCTCGCTCGCGTGTGATCTGCGGCGCGAGGACCCCGCGCGAACTGCGGCTCACATCGCGCAGATGCTCAGAGTCAGCCACGAGTGGTCCCCGCACCCGCGCACCCTGCAGCGCCACTTCGCCGCCCTCGGGCTGACTCGAGCACAGCTCAGTGCGAGCAACGTCGCCTTCGGGCGCTTCGAGGCGACGCGTCCGAACGAGCTCTGGGTCGGCGACGCGCTACACGGGCCCGTCATCGGGGGCAAGAAGGCGATCCTCTTCTGCTTCCTCGACGACCACTCGCGCCTGGTCACCGGACATCGCTGGACCTACGCCGAGGACACGCTCTCCGCCGAGAGCGCGCTGCGACGGGGGATCTTGTCGCGCGGACTGCCCGGCACGGCTTACCTCGATAACGGGAGTTCCTTCGTGTCCAAGCAGCTGCTGCGCGCCCTCGCGGTCCTGGGCGTGCGACTCGTGCACAGCCGGCCGGGTAAACCCCAGGGCCGGGGCAAGATCGAGCGATTCTTTCGCACCGTGCGCGACCAGTTCCTCGTCGAGGCCGCCCACTCGGAGATTCCCACCCTCGAGGTGCTCGAGGCGCGCTTCGTCGCCTGGGTCGAGCGGGTCTATCACGTGCGCGTGCACTCCGAGACCAACGAGACGCCGCTCGAGCGCTTCAGCGTGCTCGGGGCGCCCGTGATCCCCTCAACGGCGCTCGTGCGTGAGGCGTTCTTGTTCGCCGAGACCCGCACGGTCACCAAGTTGGCGACGGTGTCGCTGTTCGCGAACCACTACGAGGTCGATCAGGCCCTCATCGGGCGGCGCGTCGAGTTGGTCTTTGATCCCTTCGACCTGACGAGCATCAGCGTGCGCTATCACGACGCCGACTTCGGTTTGGCCGTTCCCCAGAA
This sequence comes from Actinomycetes bacterium, assembly GCA_021781315.1. The sequence continues at coordinate 2,113 of JAJXXB010000119.1, forward strand.
GATCGGCCGCCACGTGCACCCGATGGCCAAGGTCGCTCCGCCGCTGGGACCACCGACCGGCATCGACTACCTCGGACTCGTCGAGGCCCGCCACCGGCGCGCCACCGGCGCGCCGATCGGCTACTCGGAGATCCACGACGAGTCAACCCGGGCTGAGCCCACTCAGGCTGGGTCAACGACCGACGGGAACGAGGAACTCCGATGAGCATCGACCAGATACGCTCGCACTTCGGTTTCACCAAGATGCCCTTTTCCAAGGATCTGGCGCCGTCGATGCTGCACCGCCACCACGGTCACCAAGAGGCGCTCGCGCGGATCTCGTTCCTCGTCGAAGAACAGGCGATCGGAGTGCTGACTGGCGAGGTGGGCTCGGGCAAGACCGTCGCGGCGCGCGCGGCGATGGCGCAACTCGAGCCCAGCCGTCACAGCGTCATCTACCTGGCGAACCCCGCAATCGGTGCTCGCGGCCTCTACGCCGAGATCGTCGTGCGACTCGGGGGAGAACCGCGCTTCTTCAAGTCCGCCCTCATCGCCCAGGCGGGTGACCTGCTCGCCAAGGAGGTGGCCGAGCGAGGACGACGGGTCGTGGTGATCGTTGACGAGAGCCACCTGCTCGACGCGGGCCAGCTCGAAGAACTGCGCCTGCTCACCAACTCAGAGATGGACAGCGCCTCGCCGTTCGCCCTCCTCCTCTTGGGTCAACCGAGTCTGCGGGCGCGACTGCGTCTGGGGAGCTTTGCCGCGCTCGACCAGCGCGTGACGCTGCGCTACGCGCTGCCCCCGATGAGCGCTAAGGAGACCTCGAGCTACGTGAGCCACCACCTCGCGCTCTGCGGGCGCTCGGACACGCTCTTTTCTGACGACGCCCTCTCGAGTATTCACCAAGCCGGTCGGGGCCTTCCCCGGGCGGTGAACAACCTCGCCCGTCAAGCCCTCGTCGCCGCCTACGCGAACCGCAGTGCGATCGTCGACGAGAAGGCCGCGCGCCAGGCCATCACCGAGATGGACGCCGAGTGAGTGAGGCGACGACAGCACGAGGACCTCCGTCGTCACCGTGGATGACGCCGCGCGACAACGTGATCACACACCGTCATCAGCGAAGCTGTCTACGCCGTCATCACCCTGTCTGGCTGACAACACCAGTTCTTTGACGCGCGATCGAACACCGACCACAGCAGCGAGAGACAGGTGCGCTCGCCCGGCAGTCGACCGATGACCTTCACGCGACGCCTGGTCTCGCCGAAGGTGCGCTCGATGAAGTTCGAGTGCGCGATGCGCTTGTGGTGCTCGCTCGGGAAGCGCAGGTAGGCCGTCAGAGACTCGACGTCA
>JAJXXB010000152.1 GCA_021781315.1 Actinomycetes bacterium
CTCGTCGCGCCGCGCCGCGACGCCCGCGCCGACGCGTTGGCCGCCCTCGACGTGGCGCGAGCGCGTCTGGGTTCGGCGACGGCCGCGCTCTCACGCGCGCAAGCGGCCCTGGCGGGTGCGAACGCGGACCGCGAACGCCTCGATCGAGAGGCCGCCCAGATCGCCGCCGCGCTCGTCACGCTCGAGCACGAGTTCGACGTCGCGTCCACTCAGCGCGCGTCGCTGGAGGATGAGCTCGCCGAGGCCGATGCCCAGCGCGCGGTGCTCTCGTTGCGCCGTGAGTCCGCGCTCGCGCGCCGCGCCGAGCGCGACGCGGCGGCGAGCGCGCTCGCCCAGCGCCGCGCGCAGTTCGAGGCGGGTGCCCTCGAGGTGTCGCGCCGCGAGGCGCGCGCCAGCGAGCGTCGCGGACTCTTCGAGCAGCGCCGTCACGAGATCGAGGCGCGACTCGCCGGACACGCCCGCGAGCGCGACGAGGCCGCCGCCCGGCGCGAGGCGCTCGAGTTCGACCTCGCCGCGCTGGCTCGCCTGGGCGAGCTCGTCGAGCGGGCCCTCGAGGACGTGCGCATGTCCCAGGAGGCGATGGACTCGTCGTATCGCGAGCAGCTCGAGGCCACGCGCGCGAGCGCCGAGCGCCTAGAGAGCGTGCGCGCCGAGCGTCAGGCGACCGAATCCAGCCTCGCCGAGTTCGCCGAGGCCGAACGGCGCAGTGAGATCGAGCGCGCCGAGCTCGTGGTGATGATCGCGAACCTCCACGAGGCCGTGCGCCACGATCTGGGCGTCGAGGTCGGTGACCTCGGTCCGGCGCCCGTGGTCGAATTGGCCGAGGGCACGACACTCGAGTCGCGCGTGGGCGAGCTCGAAGCGCGCATCACGTCGCTGGGACCCATCAATCCGCTCGCCCTCGAGGAACTCGTGGCCCTCGAGGAGCGCTACCAGGAGCTCGACGCCCAAGTCAGCGACGTGCGCCACGCGCGCCGCGAGCTCCAAGAGGCCGTGCGCGAGCTCGACGAGCAGATCATGACATCGTTCTCGAGCGCGGTCGCCGACGTCAACGAGCACTTCTCCAACTTGATCGGCATGCTCTTTCCCGGCGGGCAGGGTCGGCTCCTGCTCAGTCAACCCGACGATCCGCTCAACACGGGAGTGGAGATCGAGGTGCGACCGATGGGACGCAACATGCGGCGCCTCTCGCTGCTCTCCGGCGGGGAGCGCTCGATGGCCGCGCTGGCCTTCCTCTTCGCGGTCTTTCGCTCGCGGCCCTCACCCTTCTACATGATGGACGAGGTCGAAGCGGCCCTGGATGACGTGAACCTCCAGCGCTTCCTCAGCCTGGTCGACGAGTTCCGCGACGAGGCCCAACTACTCATCGTCACCCACCAGAAGCGCACGATGGAGGCCGCCGACGCGCTCTACGGCGTGACGATGGTCCCGGGCGCGTCGTCGAAGGTCGTCAGCCAGCGCGTCAAGCGAGAGGTGACCGCGTGACCATCGTCGTGATCGTCGTCGCCGTCGTGGTGGTCGCCCTCGTCGCAGTCGCCGTGGTGCGTTCGCGCACGCGCCGTCCCGCCCTGGCGGCGCCGGTAGCGCCCCTGCCCGACGTGCTCGTCGAGGCCGAGGCGCCGCGCCCCTCGCTGGAGGAACCGGGATCGCTGCGTCAGCGACTTGCCACCTCGCGCGGCGTCTTCGACCGCCTGCGCTCGATCACCGGCGACGCGCTCTCGAGCGAGCAGCGCGACGTCGTCGAAGAGGTGCTGTTGCGCAGTGACGTCGGCGTCGCGACCACGACGGCGGTGCTGGCCGAGCTCGACGCGGGCGTTCCCCTCGGCGTCGCCGGCGAGGTTCGCCGGGTCCTCCTCGGATTCCTCGACCGCGATCGTGGCGTGCGCCTGGTGGGCGATCCCGGCCGCGTGCCGGTGTGGCTCTTCGTCGGCGTGAACGGCGTCGGCAAGACGACGACGATCGGCAAGCTGGCCCAGCTCCACGCCGACGAGGGGCGACACGTGGTGCTCGCGGCGGGCGACACGTTCCGCGCGGCGGCCGCCGAACAGCTCGCCCAGTGGGCCGAGCGCGCGAACGCCGACATCGTGCGCGCGGCCGAGGGCGCCGATCCGGGTTCGGTCATCCACGACGCCCTGGGACGGGCCGCCGCGCGACACGCCGACATCGTGCTCGCCGACACCGCCGGGCGGCGGGTGAACAACACGAATCTGCTCGATGAACTGCGCAAGGTCCGTCGCGTCGCCGACCGAGAGCCGGGCCAGGTGGTCGAGACCCTGCTGGTGCTCGACGCCACCACGGGTCAGAACGCCCTCAGCCAGGCCCGCGAGTTCCTGGCCGCGGCCGAGGTCACGGGCATCGTCTTGACCAAGCTCGACGGCACGGCCCGCGGCGGCATCGTGGTGGCGATCGAGCGCGAGCTGGGCATCCCCGTGAAGTACGTCGGGGTCGGCGAGCGGGTCGAAGATCTGCGGGTCTTCGAGCCCGAGGCCTTCGTCGACTCGCTGCTGGCGACGTGACAGTAGCCTTCTAGAACGATGTTTGACGCCCTCTCGGACCGCCTGGAACGCCTCGGAGCGTCGCTGCGCTCGCGCGGTCGACTCTCCGACGCCGACCTCGACGCTGCGCTCGAGGAGGTCCGCACCGCCCTCTTGGAGGCCGACGTCGAACTGTCCGTCGTGCGCGCGTTCTTAGAGGCCGTGCGCACGCGACTGGCCGGGGTGGCGTTGGCCACCAGCCTCTCGCCGGGCCAACAGGTCATCAAGGCCGTCCACGAGCAGCTCATCGAGGTGCTCGGCGCCTCGCCGCTCAAGGTCACCTACTCGTCGCGTCCGCCGACCGTTGTGCTGCTCGCGGGACTCCAGGGCGCGGGCAAGACGACCGCGGCCGCCAAGCTCGCCCAGTGGTTCAAGCAGCAGGGTCGACAGCCCTACCTGGTCGCCGCCGACCTGCAGCGCCCGGCCGCGGTCGAGCAGTTGCGGGTGCTCGGCGCCGCCATCGGCGTGGACGTCTTCAGCGAGCCGAGCGATCCGGTCGCGGTCGCGCGCGAGGGCGTCGAACGCGCCCGGCGCCTGGGACGCGACGTCGTGATCCTCGACACCGCGGGCCGCCTGGCGCTCGACGAGGCGCTGATGGCCGAGGTGCGCGCGATCAGCGACGCGACGAATCCGCACTACACGTTCCTCGTGATCGACGCCGTGACCGGCCAGGACGCGGTGCACACCGCGAGGGCCTTCCACGACGCCCTGTCGCTGTCCGGACTGATCGTCACCAAGCTCGACTACGACGCGCGCGGCGGCGCGGTGCTGTCGGCGCGCGGAGTCGTGGGCCGGCCGGTCGTCTTCGCCTCGACGGGCGAGAAGGTCGGCGACTTCGAGCTCTTCCACCCCGACCGGATCGCCTCGCGGATCCTCGGCATGGGCGACGCTCTGTCGCTGA
>JAJXXB010000017.1 GCA_021781315.1 Actinomycetes bacterium
GGCTACGACGCCGCGAGGGTCTTCGTACGCGAGATCCTTGGGACCGAGGTGGCGATCGCCGCCCGCGACCCCGACGAGGTCGACCCCAAGACCCGGCTGCGCCAGTGGGCCGAGGCGCGCGGGCTCGGCACGCCGACGTACAGCGTCACTGCCAGTGGTCCGGCGCACGCGACCACCTTCGAGGCCGTGGTGACCGTGAACGGGGAAGCGCGCGGGGTCGGTCATGGCCGGTCCAAGAAGAGTGCAGAGTCCGAGGCCGCGCGAGCGGCGTGGGAGGGTCGAGGCGATGCCTGAACTACCCGAGGTCGAGACCGTGAGGGCATCACTCGCTCGAGACCTCATCGGCAAGAAGATCAAGTCCGCCACGGTCACCAACGGACGTGTGGTGCGGCGTCACAAGTCGGCCAAGGATTTTCGAACGCTGATCGAGGGACGAACCGTGAAATCGGCCGAGCGACTCGGCAAGTACCTGGTGTTTGCCCTGGACAATGGCCACCATCTCGTGGTGCACCTGGGCATGTCGGGGCAGTTGCTGCGCGCCAAGGGCCCGAAGGTCCCCAAGCCCAAGCACACGCACGTCGATTTCACGCTCACCCCGGCCGGTGAGCTGCGCTACGTCGACCCTCGCACGTTCGGCGAGCTCTTCGTCTCGGTGCCGCCCGAGGAGGGATCGACCGTTGAGATCTCCAAGTTCGCGAGACTCGCGATGGGTGGTGACGGCCTGGGCGTGCGCCGGCGCGTACCCGAGCTGGCGCACCTCGGCATCGACCCCCTCGAGGACCAGATTGGCTGGGACCGCTTCGCGGCGATCCTGCGTAGTCGCACGACGCCGCTCAAGGCCGTGCTGACTGACCAGGACATCATCGCCGGACTCGGCAACATCTACGCCGACGAGATCCTCTTCGCGGCCGGTCTGCGCTACGACCGACCCGCCGACTCGCTGTCCACCATCGAGATCCGCCGCCTCCACCGGTCGATGACCGAGATCCTGACCGAGGCGATCAAGTACGGTGGTTCGACGCTCGCCGACGAGCAGTTCGTCGACCCCGACGGCAAGCCGGGCACCTACCAGAACTACCACCAGGTGTACGGCCGAGAGGGTCAGCCCTGCTTCCAGTGCCGTCGCTTAATCGAACGCACCGTAGTGCGGGGCCGGGCCACCTTCTACTGCCCGAACTGTCAGGCGTAGCGTCAGCGCGACGGACGCCGTTGACCAATGGCGATTGCCGAAGGGGGTAGCGTCTACCCGTGTTTCTTAAGCGACTGACCATGAAGGGCTTCAAGTCCTTCGCTGACAATACGGTTCTCGAGTTCGAACCCGGGGTCACCGCGGTCGTGGGCCCGAACGGTTCGGGTAAGTCCAACGTCGTCGACGCCGTCACCTGGGTGCTCGGCGCCCAGAGTACGCGAGCCCTGCGCAGCGCCAAGATGGATGACGTCATTTTCGCGGGGACCGCCAACCGGGCGCCCCTCGGAAGAGCCGAGGTGTCGCTCACCTTGGACAACGCCTCGGGCCGCCTGCCCGTAGACGGGGCCGAGGTCACCATCTCGCGAACCCTCTTTCGAAACGGTGACTCCGAATACGCCATCAACGGCACCGTCTGTCGACTGCTCGACGTTCAGGAGTTGCTCGGGGACTCCGGGGTCGGACGTCAACAGCACATGATCATCGGGCAGGGCCAACTCGACTCGATCCTGAACTCGAGTTCGGAGAATCGACGGGCGGTGATCGAGGAGGCCGCCGGGGTCCTGAAGCACCGCCGCCGCAAGGAACGCGCCGAGCGCCGGCTCTCGCAGACCCAGGAGAACCTGGAGCGCCTGGGTGACCTCGTGCGTGAGGTGCGTCGCCAGATGCGTCCGCTCGAGCGCCAGGCGGCGTCGGCGCGCAGTTACGCCGACGTGGAACGAGAGCTCCGATTGGCTCGTATGGCCCTCTTCGCCGATCGCCTCCAGTCCTTCGATCGCCGAGGGACCGAGGTCGAGGTTGGACTGACCAACGCGAAGCGCGACGAGGAGACGGTTCGTCGTGAGCTCGTGGTCCTGGACGCCCAGGCCACGGCCACCGCCGCGGAGATGGCGAGTCGTCGCGAGGAGATGCTCGCCTCCACTCTCGGGGCGCTGCAGGGGCTCGCCGAGCGCGCCCGCGGCACGAACTCGGTGATCCGCGAACGCGAGCGCGCCCTTCGCGTGGCCCTTGACGCCTCGGCCGACGAGAACGTGATCGCCACGCTCGAGGCCGACGCGGCACGACTAGACGCGGACCTCGTCGTGCTCGACCGCGAGGAGTCTGCACTGCGACCCGAGCGCGAGGTGCTCGACGAGCGCCGGCGCGCCTACGACGAGCAGCGAACGACCTTCGAGGTGACCTACGGCGGTGAGTCCGGCGGACTCGACGAGGCGGTGCTACGCGCCGCGCGTGAGCGCGCGACCATGCTCGCGCGTACCATCGCGTCACTGGATGAACGACGCCGGCGCACCGCCGAGCGCCGCGGGGAGACCGAACGGTCCCAGAGTGCGACGAGCGACCGTCTGGCGCAGTCCGACGCCGCTCTCACGAGCGCGCGCGACGCCGCTACGGCCGCGCACGCCGCGCACGAACGCGCGGTCGTAGCGGCCGACGTCGCCGAACAGCGCCGGATCGGTGCCGAGGATGACCTGCGAGAGGGCTCGGACGTCGCCGCTCGAACCCAGGCTCGCGCCGAGGCCCTCGCGCGAGCCCTCGAGGAGCTGTCGGGTTCGGGTGGGCGAGATCTCCTGGGCGATCTCGAGGGTGTCCTCGGGTCGTTCCTCGACCTGGTGGACGTGGAGTCGGGCGCGGAGCGTGCCGTCGAGTCCGCCGCGGGCGCGTCCGTTGGCGCGATGGTGGTCGACGGTCGACGCTCGGCGCGCGCCGCTCTCGAGGTCCTTCGCCGCGCGGGTGGCGCCGGACTGGTGCTCGCCGCGGGTGAGACCCACGTCGACGCACCGTCGACACCGGACCGCGCCCGGCGAGTTCGCGATCTCGTGCGGCCACGCGCCGGCGCGCCCGATCACGTCGCTGGTGTGCTCGACGCGCTCTTCGCGCGCGCCTTCGTGGCGCCGGACTGGGAGACGGGCATCGACCTCGCGATCGCCCACCCGGACCTGGTGATCGTGACCGCTGACGGTGACCGCTTCGCCGCGTCGGGCTGGCGCGTGGCGTCGGGTCGCGCCGTCGTTACTCGCGCCGCCGTCGACGCCGCGGCCGAGGCTGCGAGCGAGGCCGCGGCGGCCCTGCCCGCGCTGCGCTCGGCGGCGAAGCTGGCCGCCGAGGCGGCGGTGAGCGCGCGCAAGTCCTTGACTGAGGCGACCGCCACCGCCAGCGCGGCCGAGGCGGCGGTGGAGGCGCTCAACCGAGACATCGAGCGCGCCCATGAGCGCCTCGCGGAGTACACGACGGCCCTCGCGGCGAGATC
>JAJXXB010000087.1 GCA_021781315.1 Actinomycetes bacterium
GGCGAGTTCGGCGAGGTCGCGTGGCGCACCGAGCGCATCGAGCGCTCCAACTGCCGCTACGTGGCCGAGTACTCCTTCCAAGCGGCCGAGCAGCTCGAGGGCATCGTCTACGGCGGGCCCAAGTGGACCGTCTCGCCCACCTACGAGGGGATGCTCAAGGAGGAGATGGACGCCGCCGCCGCGCGCCACCCCCACGTGCGCTACCACCCGACGCTCATCGACGCGACCTACGCCGGGCTGCTCACCGACGTCCACGAGCGCGCCCTCGTGATCCCCTCGCTCAACCGCGACGGCGACTGCCTGAGCGACATGGTGCTCGCGATGTTCGGCTCGATCGCCGGTGCCGAGTCGGTCCTGATGTCACTCGACGAGTCCCTGCACCCCCGCGTCGCGATGGCCGAAGCGCCCCACGGCACGGCCCCGACCCTCGAAGGCAAGAACGTGGCCAACCCGATGGCGATGCTGCTCGCCGAGGCGGCCCTGCTCGACCAGGCGGCGACCCACCTCGATGACCCGGCCTTCCACCACGCGGGCCAGCGGCTGCGGGCGGCGACCCTCGACGGTGCGGCCGAGGGCGTGCGAACCTTCGACCTCGGCGGCGAGGCGACGACGAGCGAGGTCGTGGACGACGTGATCGCCCGGCTGCGCTACTCCCTGGCGAACTAGCGGCCCGGACGCCTCGAGCGCGTCCACGCTAACCTCCGAATTGACGGGGAGGACGCGTGGACCAGCTGACGGTGACCGTGAAGCAACCGATGGCCGAGGTGGAGGCGGCGGTCCGTTCGGCCCTCGCCGACCAGGGATTCGGCATCCTCGCCGAGATCGACGTCGCCCAGATCCTCGCCACCAAGCTCGGCGTGCAACGCGCACCGCTCAAGATCCTTGGCGCGTGCAACCCGACGCTCGTGAACCGGGCGCTCGACGTCAACCTCGACGTCGCCCTGTCGCTGCCCTGCAACGTCGTGCTGCACGCGCTCGACGCCGCCACGACCACTGTCACGATCGCCGACCCGGCGATCATCATGCCCGGCGACCAGTTCCGCGAGCTCGTCGCCGACGCGCGCGAACGCCTCGGCGCAGCTCTGGCCGCGCTCGGCTGAGCGACGCCGCCGCCGTGTCCTTCTACACCGACCAGCTCGTCCCGCGACTGGTCAACCTCGTCTGCTCGACCCGGGGCGTGTCGCGCTGGCGGCGCCTCGTGGTGGAGGGTCTCACCGGCTCGGTCGTCGAGATCGGCTTCGGGTCGGGGCTGAACGTCCCGTTCTACCCGTCGGCGGTCGAACGGGTCTACGCCGTCGAGCCGCGCGACGTCTCGTGGCGGCTGGCCCAGCGCGCGATTCTCGCCTCGCCGATCACGATCACGCGCGCGGGCTTGGACGGCCAGCACCTGCCACTCGAGGACGCATCGTGTGACAGCGCGCTCTGCACGTTCACCCTATGCACGGTCGCCGACGACGCGCTCGCCGCGCGCGAGCTCTTTCGCGTCCTGAAGCCGGGGGCGAGCCTGCACGTGCTTGAGCACGGGATCGCCCCGGATCAGCGCGTGGCCGCCTGGCAGCGCCGGCTCGATCCCCTCGAGCACGTGCTCGCCGATGGTTGCCACCTGACCCGCGACGCCACCGCCGTGCTGGAGGCTGCGGGCTTTGCGGTCACCCGCCTCGAGCAGCGCTATGAGTCGGGGCCCAAGCCGTGGAGCTACTTCACCGCCGCACTCGCGACCAAGCCCCTCGACTGACGGGTCCGTCGCATTCGCTCGGAGTGTGGTCAAATCGAGCCGTGGAGATCGTCGTGGTGGCGGCGCTGGTGCTCGTCATCAACCTGCTGCCGGCCTTTGGCCCGCCGACCTGGTCGGTGCTCGTCTACGCGCGGCTGCGCTGGCACCTCGACCCCGTCGCGCTGGTGGTGGTCGGGGCGAGCGCCGCGACGCTCGGGCGCTACGTGCTCGCGTCGGGCGCGCGTCGGCTGCGCGGCCACTTCTCCGCGCGCTACCGCACCAACCTCGCCAACCTCGCCGACCGGCTGCGCGGGCGCACGGCGAGCGTGTGGTCCCTCGCGATCCTCTTTGTCGTCTCGCCGCTGCCGTCGGCCCAGCTCTTCGTCGCGGCGGGCCTGCTCGACCTGCGCCTTGGACTGCTCGCCGCGTCGTTCTTCGCCGGCCGCTTGGTCACGTACTCGCTCTACGTCACCACGGCCGTCGTCGTGGACCGCCGCCTCGGCGACATCCTCACCAACGTGTGGGGTCAGCCGTGGTGGATCGCCCTGCAACTCGTCCTCGTCGTCGCCCTCTCGCTACTGCCCCTGCTGCCCTGGCGCACCGCGCGTACGCGGGGCTGATCAGTGGTCGGTCGAGTTGGTGTCGGTGGTGACCGTGACGGTCTGGTCGGGGTTGTTCTTGCCGAGGGGTGACTGGTCGAGCTGCTCGACCTCGAGCTGGCGCTCCTGGGTGGCCTTGACGATCGCCACCCGGTAATGGTTGCGCGCGTCGATCCGGTCGGCGGCCGACTTCGCGTGGGCCATGCGGACGTGCAGGGTCCTCGTAGCGTTCGCGACGGCGCGCGCGAAGGTCGCGTCGATGGCGGCCATCACGCCGCGATAGGTCTGGGCGTGGTGGGCGGACCGGTCAGCCGCGGGCGCGGCGAAGCGTTGCGCCGGCAGGCCGCTGGCGAGCGCGGGCGTGGCCAATCCGAGCGAGGTGACCATCACCGTCACCCCGACCCACCTGCGTATGGCGCCCACGTCCACCTCCAACGTCTCTCAGCGTACCGAGCATTCTTGTGAGGACGTTGTGATTGTCGTCGGTCTTTCGTGAGTCCGCCCCGCGAACCGGTACGCTTCGAACCATGGGCGAGACGGCCGCGACCATCCTGATCGTCGACGACGAGGCGGGCGTACGCGACCTGCTCGGCGACGCCCTGCGCATCGCCGGCTACGAGACCCTGGTCGCCAGTGACGGCGACGAGGCCCTCACGCTCTGGCGCACGAACGACGTGGAGCTGTGCATCGTCGACGTGAACATGCCCACCATGAACGGCTTCGAGTTCGTCGAGGCCGTGCGCCGGGACAACGACGCCCTGCCGATCCTGCTGCTCTCGGCGCGCGACGCCGCCGTGGACGTCGCCCACGGCCTGCGCATCGGGGCCGACGACTACGTGCGCAAGCCCTTCAGCCTCGAGGAGCTGCTCTTGCGGGTGGCGGCGATCCTGCGCCGGACCTCGGGCGCGACCGAGGACGACCGGGTGCTGACCTGCGGGCCGCTCACGATGAACGTGGACCGCCACGAGGTGACCGTCGGCGAGGACCTGGTCGACATGTCCGCGACCGAGTTCCGCCTGCTCGAGGTGCTGCTCGCCAAGAAGAACCACCTGCTCACCCGCGAACAGCTCTTGCGCGACGTC
>JAJXXB010000074.1 GCA_021781315.1 Actinomycetes bacterium
GCATCAAATGCGCCACGCTCGCCTGGAAGACCCTGGCCGAGGCCGTGGCCGAGGCCGCGGCGAGTTAGCCCTACGGGGTGCAGGGCACCGGGTCGAAGTACTGCAGGCCCTCGGGCGGCTGGGTCGTCGTGGTCGTCGAGTGCGTCGCCGACGCGCCCCCACTCGTCGAACTGTGATGGCTCGCAACGGTGGTCGTCGTCACGGGGATGACCGGCGGCATCGGCGTCTGGAGAGCCGTGTTGGGCGGCGGGTTCGTGGGTCGCAGCAGCTGACTACCGAAGATGTTCGTGAGCATCTGCTGGGCGGCGGGTTCGACGACGAACTGCACGTCACCAACCGAGCTCGAGCCACCGATCGTCGGCAGCGTGTAGGTCTTCATCGCGTTGGGGTTGAGGTTGTGGAACTTGAGCGCCAACCCGATGAGCTCGTTGAGTGAGAAGTTCTGGTCCAGCGTGATTCCCTGGGGGATCTTGGAGAGGAACGAGTTCAACGTCAACGGGTTGTAGATGCTCTTCACGCGGCTCAGCAACGCGCGCAGGAAGGCATTCTGACGCTGGATGCGACCGAAGTCGCTCGTCACGTCGTAGTTCCACTGTCCGTTCTGGTACCAGTAGTAGTGACGGCTGCGCGCGACGGCCAGGGCCTGGAAACCGGTCACCAACTGGCAGCCCGCGTGTTGGATCTTGAGGCCCGAGTACGGGTCCTTCGCCGGGTAGGGGAAGTCGAGGTAGACCCCGCCGACCGCGTCCGCGGCGTTGATGAGCCCGGCGAAGTTGACCTGGACGACGTGGCTGATGGGGATCCCAAAGTTCGCCGTGATCGTCTGGGCCAGCAACGAGGGCCCGTTGCCGTAATTGACGTTGATGCGGTTGAACTTGCCGAAGAGGGACTGGTTGGCGAGGAGTGTCACCATCGTGTCACGCGGGATCGAGAGGATCGAGATCGTGCCGGCCGTGGGGTCGACGTGCATGATCTTGACCACGTCGCTGCGCTGTCCGGCCGCCTGACCCGTGGTCGCGCCGCTCTGGCGCGCGACCAGGCCGGTCAGTCCGGCGCGCGAGTCCGATCCGATGGAGAGGATGTTGAAGGGCTTGCCCGGAAGCCGCGCCACCTCGCCGGCGACGTTGACCTTGGAGATCTGGCTGAAGCGCCACTGGGCGTAGAGATAGCCCCCACCGAGCAGCGCGACGAGCAGTCCCACGACCGCGATCCCCGCGATGAGGACGTAGCGGCGTCGGCGCGAGCCCTTTCGCCGCGACTTCTTGGGCGCGACGCCCGCGCGACGGTCGACCGCCTCGCCCAAGGCGCGCAAGCGCTGTTCGTTGGCGAGGGCACCGGAGGCCGCGGTGGGCTTGTCGGAGCGGCCCCGCGGCGCACTGTGACGTCCTTCGGCCATTAGACGATTCTACCTTCAGCGATTTCTCAATTAGGGCAGCGCCCGGAAGGGCTCGTACCCGTCGCGCTCGAGAATCTCGGCCAGCTCGGGGCCTCCCGTGGCCACGACCCGCCCGGCGCTGACCACGTGGATCATCGTCGGGGTCAGCTCGTGCAACAGGCGACGGAAGTGGGTGATCGCGAGGATCCCGCAGCCCCACTCGCGCGTGGCCGCGTCGAGACGACGCGCGACCGAGCCCAGGGCGTCGACGTCGAGTCCCGAGTCGATCTCGTCAAAGACCGCGATGGCTGGGCGCAGCACGCCGATCTGGACGACCTCGGCGCGCTTGCGCTCGCCGCCCGACAGGTCGACGTTGACGAAGCGATCGAGCAGCTCGTCGCGCAGTCCGACCTGGGCCGCCTCGTCGGCCATGCGCGCGCGCAAGCCCTCGGGCGCGGCGCCGGCCGCGGCGAGCAGGTCGAGGGGGCGCACCCCGGGGATCTCGAGGGGCTGCTGGAGGGCGAGAATCAGCCCGGCGCGCGCGCGCTCGCTCGCCGAGAGGGCGAGCAGGTCAAGCCCGCCGAGGCTCACCGATCCACCGGTGACGACGTAGCCGGGCCGGGCCGCCAGGGCGTGGGCGAGGGTCGACTTACCGGACCCGTTGGGTCCCATGATGACGTGCACCTCGCCCGAGTCCATGGTCAGGTCGAGTCCGCGCAGGACTTCCTTGCCGGCCACCTCGACGCGCAGGTCCTCGATGACGAGTCTCACCAGGTCACCTCCACGCGTCCGTCGCGAATCGTCACGTCGTAGCGGGCCACCGGCTTGGTCGCGGGCAGCGAGAGAGGCTCGCCGGTGACGAGGTCGAACATCGCGCCGTGGCGCGCGCATTCGATCTCGCGCGCGTCGGCGTCGACCTCGCCGTCGGAGAGCCAGAAGGCCTCGTGGCTGCAGCGATCGTCGAGCACGTACACGTCGTCCTCGATGCGCACGACCACGAGTTCGCGATCGTTGAGGCGCACCGAACGCGCCGCACCGGAGGTGAAGTCGCTCAGCGCACCGATGTCGTGGGTCGTCACGCGCTCACCTCGACGGTGTCGAGCGCGGTGTGCACGTCGGCCTCGACGAGCGCGGCGACGTCGGCGGGCAGGGCCACCATCATCTCGTTGAAGAACCCCTGGATCATCAGTCTCTCGGCGTCGCCGCGCTCGACGCCGCGCGACTCGAGGTACCAGCGTTGCATCTCGTCGAGGGGTCCAACGCTGGAGGCGTGCGCGCAGACGACGTCGTTCTCTCGGATCTCCAGGTTCGGCACGGAGTCGGCGTGCGCGCTGGGTGCGAGAAGCAGGTTGCGATTCGTCTGGCGCGCGTCGGTGCGCTTGGCGCCGCGCTCGATCTCGATGAGACCGGTGTAGATCGAACGCGAGTGGTCAGCCACCGCGCCCTTGGCCAGCAGCGTCGATTGCGTGCGCGCGGCCACGTGGAACTGGCGCGTGCGAAAATCGTGCACCTGCTCGCCCGTGCCGAGGTAGGTCGTGCGCAGCTCGTTCGACGCGCCGCTCGCCCGCATGATCGCGTCGTTGCGCGAGCGGTCGTAGTGGGCGCCGAGGCCGACCACGGCCTGGCGCAGGCGTGCGTCGCGCTCGAGCAGGCCCGTCGAACGCGCGACGTGCCAGGCGGAGGGCGCCAGGCGCTGGTACGTGACCATGTGCAGCGACGCGTTGTCGCCCACGTGGAACTCGCTGAGGGGCACGACGAGGGCGTCCTCTCCCCCCTCGAGGTACTCGACGATCGACGCGTTCGCCCCGCGACCCACCGTGACGTGTAGTCGCGTAAAGGACGTCGAGGAGTTCGTGACGTTGAGGATGATGAGCGGGCGCGCCAGCGCAACGCCCGCGGCGATTTCGACGACCACGGTCGAAGGAGCGAAGGCCGCGTTGAGCAACGCGAACGCGTCGCCGGCGTAGCGCTCCAGGGGCGACTCGCCCGTGAGGCTCGACTCGT
>JAJXXB010000214.1 GCA_021781315.1 Actinomycetes bacterium
TCGCCGCCGATCTGGGCACCGACGTCGCCGGGCTGATGGCCCGCACGCTCGCCTGGCTGACCCGCGGCCAGGTCAGCGAGGTGCGCACCGCCTTCTCCGTCGCGCGCACCGAAGACGACTACTACGAGGCCATCGGCGGCAAGACCGCCTCTCTCATGTCGGCGAGCTGCCGCGTGGGCGGGCTGACCGCGCACCTGGCGAGCGAGCAGGTCGAGGCCCTCGCCGAGTTCGGCCGGTGCTTCGGGATGATCTACCAACTGCGCGACGACGTCCTCGACGTCACCGCGACCGAGAACCAGTTGGGCAAGCCCGCCGGACAGGACCTGGCCGAGGGCATCTACAACCTGCCGACGCTCTTCGCGCTGCGCGACACCACCGTCGGCGACGAGCTGCGCTCGCTGCTCGGCGCCGTCCTCAACGACGCGGACCGCGAGCGGGCGCGCAAGCTCGTGGTGGCCACCGACGGCGTGGCCCAGACGATCCTCGCCGCCCAGCGCTTCCTCGACGAGGCCGACGCGGCGCTCGCCGTCCTGCCCGAGCCCGCGCTGCGCGAGGGCTTCTCCTCGCTGATCCGCTCGCTGCTCGAGGACCTGCCGGCCGTCTAGTCCTCGCGCACCGGCTTGAGCGTCGGGAATGCGATCACCTCGCGGATGTTGGCCGTGTCGGCCACCACCATCGCCAGGCGGTCGACGCCCACGCCCAGTCCCGCGGTAGGCGGCAGGCCCCACTCGAGGGCCTTGATGTAGTCCTCATCGATGCGCATCGCCTCGTCGTCGCCGGCCGCGGCCAGGCGGGCCTGCTCTTCGAAGCGCGCGCGCTGGTCCTCGGGGTCCGTCAACTCGGAGAACCCGTTGGAGAGCTCGCGACCCACGAGGTAGGACTCGAAGCGCTCGGTCAGCTCGGGGTCCGCCGGGTGGCGTCGCGCGAGCGGCGACACCTCGACCGGGTACTGGGTGACGAACGTCGGCTGCCAGAGGTCGGCCTCGCAGGTCGCCTCGAAGAGCTCGGCGAGACAGCGCCCCGCGCCCCAGGAGGGGTGCACCTCGACCTCGCGCGCGGCGAGCAGCGCCGCGAGGTGCTCGCGGCTCGTGTGCACGCTCAGCTCCTCGCCCACCGCCTCGCTCACCAGGTCGGCCATCGAGGCCCGGCGCCAGGGCGTCGCGAAGTCGAGGTCGCGGCCCTGGTAGCTGAGTGCGGTCGTGCCGAGCACGTCGACGACGGCACCGGCGACGAGCTCCTCGGTGAAGGCCATCATGTCCTCGTAGTTCCAGTACGCCGCGTAGAGCTCGAGCATCGTGAACTCGGGGTTGTGGCGCGGCGAGACGCCCTCGTTGCGAAAGACGCGCCCGAGTTCGAAGACCCGCTCGAAGCCGCCGACGACGAGTCGCTTGAGCCACAGCTCGGGCGCGATGCGCAAGAAGAACTCGCTGCCCAACGCCTGGTGGTAGGTGACGAAGGGCCGCGCCGCCGCGCCGGTGGGGATCGCGTTGAGGATGGGCGTCTCCACCTCCATGAAGCCGGCCGCCCAGCACCGTTCGCGCAGGGCGCGCACCAGCGCGCTGCGTCTCGCGAGCGACGCGCGCGTCTCGTCGTTCGCCCACAGGTCGGCCTCGCGGTGGCGATAGCGAAGGTCGTAGTCGGCGATGCCCGCCCACTTGTCGCCGAAGTTGCGCTGGGCCGCGGCGAGGATCTCGAAGGAGGCGACTTTCACCGAGAGCTCGCCGCGCTTGGTGCGCACGACCTCGCCGTGCACGCCGACCCAGTCGCCGAGGTGCAGTTTGGTGAACGCGTCAAAGTCCGCAGTCGTCGCCTCGAGGGCGAAGAGCTGGATCTCGCCGGTGGAGTCGCGCATCGTGGCGAAGGCCAGTCGGCCCTGGCTGCGCAGGAGCATCACCCGTCCGGCGACCGCGACGGTGACGCCGGACTCCTCGCCCGGGGCGAGGAAGCCGTAGGTGTCGGCGAGCGCCGCGCAGTACGCCGTGTGGGCGAAGGTGTAGGGCGTGGTCATGCGGCTCCCGAATGATTGCGTCCATGAATGATACGTAAACCGTGGAGGGTGAGCCACGGCTCGACGTGCTCGACGCTGGTGGTGTGCGGAGCGATGAGACCGGCGAGGCCGCCGGTGGCGATCACCGTCGCCGGTCCGACCTCGTCGACGATGCGCGCGACGACGCCGTCGACCTGGGCCGCGAAGCCGTAGAGCACGCCGGACTGGATCGATTCGACCGTCGAGCGCCCCACCACCGATCGCGGGCGCACGAGCTCGACCGAGCGCAGCGCCGAGGCCTGGGTGTAGAGCGCCTCGAGCGAGATCGCGACCCCCGGGGCGATCGCGCCGCCCAGGTACTCACCGCGCTCGCTGATCACGTCGAAGGTCGTCGCGGTACCCAGGTCGACCACGATGCCCGCGCCCGGGTAGAGGTCGTAGGCGCCGACCGAGTTGGCGATGCGGTCCGCGCCGACCTCGCGCGGGTTGTCGTAGAGGATCGCCATGCCGGACTTCGTGCCCGGGCCGAGCACCGTCACCTCGAGGTCGGCGAACCAGCGATTGGCCATGCGACGCAGCTGGGTCGTCACGGGCGGCACCGACGAGGAGATGGCGATCGCCGACACGTCGGCGCGCAGGTCGAGGCCCTCGAGGTCGAGCAGTTGGGTGAGGACCATCGCGTGCTCGTCCGGCGTGCGCTCGGCGACCGTCGAGAGGCGCCAGTGATAGGCCAGGCCGCGCTCGTCGGTCGCGCGCGCGAAGCCCATGGCGTCGGGTGAGTCGGGCGCCTCGGGTCCGAAGAGGCCGACCACGGTCTCGGTGTTGCCCACGTCAATGGCTAGTAGCACGGCTCCCCCTGATGACTCGCACCGGCCCGTTGTCGAGCAGGCGCACTCCTTCGACGAGCCCCGCGAGCAGCGCGCGACCCTCGCCGACGTACTCGTCGCCGAGCGGGGCGAGGCTCGCGGGGTCGACGACCTCGGCGTAGGCGACGTCGACGCCGGCGGCGACCAGAACCGCGCGCATCCGCGCGCGCAGCTCGCTCGCGCTCGCCGGTTCGCTCGCGCTCGCGAGCGCGGCCGACAGGCCGAGCGCGACGACGCGGCCGGCGTCGCTGAGACGCACGTTGCGACTCGAGAGTGCGAGTCCCGTCTCCTCGCGCACGATCGGGCACCCGACCACCTCGACGTCGAAGGCGAGGTCGCGCACCATCTGGCGCATCGCGACCAGTTGCTGGTAGTCCTTCTCACCCAGGTAGAGCCGGCACGGTCCGGTCACGATGAGCAGTTTGGCCACCACGCTCGCCACGCCGTCGAAGTGGCCGGGCCGGTCGGCCCCCTCGAGGACGTCGCCGATCGGACCGACGTGCACCGTGGTGGGCGTGGCCTCTCCGAGGGGCCACATCTCGGCCAGCGCCGGCTCGACGAGGACGTCGGTGCCCGCGGCGAGGGCGCGGCTCGCGTCGGCGTCGGGGGTGCGCGGGTACGTCGCGAGGTCGGCGGCGTTGTTGAACTGGCGCGGATTCACGAAGACCGTGGTGAAGACGACGTCGCCCGCGGCCGCCGCGGTTCGCATCAGCGACTCGTGCCCGGCGTGCAGCGCGCCCATCGTCGGCACCAGGGCGACGCGGCGGCCGCTCGCGCGCACCGACTCCGCGCGCGCGCGCCAGTCGGCGACGCGACTCAGCCGCTCCATCAGGCCAGGGTGCTGCGGCGTTCGGCCAGTTCGAAGGCGGCGGCCGCCAGGGCCACGTAGGCCGGGCGCTCCGCCTCGGGCATCGCCGCCAGGTGGGCGTCGATGGTCTCGACGTCGCCGCGCGACGCCGGCCCGGTCAGGGCGCGCGCGGGACCGTCGCTCGCCACGTCGGCCAGCGCCTGGCCGGCGAGGGCCAGGAAGTCCTCGAGCTCGAGGCCGGCCTCGCGCGCGAGGCGCTCGACCTGGCCCATCAGAGCGACCAGGTGATTGGCCGCCACGGTGGCCGTCGCGTGATAGAGCGTGCGATCCGCGTCATCGAGCGTGATGACGCGCCCCTCGAGCGAGCGCACGAGTTCGCCCGCCACGGGATCTCCGGCCACGCAGTAGGTCGCCCCGCGCAGGCGCTGCGCCCCGCGCTCGGGCGAGGACAGCGCCGCGAGAGGGTGCAGCGAGGCGACGCGCGGGTGGCGACCCAGGACCTCGAGGGTGCGCGAACCCGCCGCGTGGGCGACGACGCGCGACGCGTCGGGCGCGAGTGCCCCGGCGACCTCGCCCAGGGCGTCGTCGGGCACGGTGAGCAGCACCAGGTCGCCGTCGACGCGACTGAGCTCGTCGTGGTGCACGAGCGTCACGTCGTGACCGGCCGCTCGCAGGGCGATGGCGAATGATTGGCCGGCACGGCCCGAACCAACGATGGTGACCTTCATCTCGACTCCGTTCCGGCCCCGAGGGTGCCGTTCGGTTAGCGCAACGACTCGAGTGTACCGAGTGGCGCGACCCGCCCGACGCCACGCGCGAGCTGGTCCTCTCCGACCAGCTCCGGGGCCAACTCGGCCAGGGGCACGAGCACGAAGAGCCGTTCGAACATGCGCGGGTGCGGCACGGTGATCTCGGGGTCGTCGCTGACCACGTCGCCCACGAGCAGCACGTCCACGTCGAGCGTGCGTGGGCCCCAATGTACGTCGCGGGTGCGACCGCGCGCCGCCTCGGCGCGACGAGCGCGCTCGAGCAGTTCGCGCGGCGTGGCGTTCGTCTCGATCTCGATCACCAGGTTCCAGAAGTCGTCCTGGGCGACACCACCCACGGGCTCGGTCTCGTAGACGCGCGAGACGCGCACCGGATCACCAGCCGCGACCAGGTCCACGCCGGCGGCCAGGTGGGCCGCGCGATCCCCGACGTTCGAGCCAAGCGAGAGATAGGCCTTCACGAACGCGTGACGCGACAGCGAACGCCGGCGCTCGCCAGGTCCTCGGGCACCGGCGGGCGCAGCTTGCGCACCGCCACCACCACGGCCTCGATCGCGCCGTCGAGGGCGAGGACCTCGAGCGCCACGCGATAGGCCAGGGTCTCGAGCAGCAAGAATCCCCCCGAGCGCGCGACCTCGACCGTCGTGGCCACCACGTCGGCGTAGTTGGTGGTCTCGGCGATGTCGTCGTCCATCGCCGCCTCTTCGAAGTTGCGCTCGATGTCGAGGTCGAACTCGAGCGGCTGGGCGCGTGAGCGCTCCTCGGCCAACACGCCGACGATGGCGCTCACGCGCAGCCCGCGCAGCTCGATCACGTCACTCATGGTTCGCCTCGGGCAACGCCATCAGCACGCCGCGGCCGTCGGGGCCGACGCTGCGTCGAAAGAGCCGCTCGACGAGCGCGATGGATCCGGGCACCGTCGGGGACCGACCGGACCAGACGAGATAGCCGGCGACGACCCCGAGCAACCGATCCGAGACCTCGTCGCCGTGGAGCAGCACGATCTGGCCGTCGCGCATAGACGCGGCCAGGTCCTGGTAGCAGGCCTCGAGCACGTCGCGCTGGTTGGGCCCGCCGCGCAGCGGGTAGTGACTGGCCGCCAGTCCGTGCTCGAGATAGACGGCGAGGTTCTGCATGACGGGCAGAATCGAGATGACCCGGGTGAACCCGTGGTGCTTGAGCCAGAGCAGCTCCTCGTCGCGGCGCACCCGACGGTGCACCGACGTCGACCCGCCGGGGCGCTCGGAGACCGCGAGGATCCCCCGGTAGACCCAGGTGAAGCCGCGCGGCTCGATGCCCGCGGCCCACTTGCCTCTCATGGTCCGACCCGCGAGAGGGGACGCGCGATCAACTCGCGCGCGTAGACCGCGGGCGCGACGTCGTGCACGCGCACGAGGTCCACGCCACAGAGCATGGCCCACGCCTCGCTGGCGAGCGATCCCTCGAGGCGCTCCTCGACGGCGAGGGGGCTCGCGCCAAGCTCGCCGAGGAACCGCTTGCGACTGGTGCCCACGAGCACCGACGCGTCGAAGCGCGCGGCCAGGGCCACGAGGTCGTCGAGGTGCGCGAGCAGGGCCAGGTTGTGCGCGGTCGTCTTGTTGAAGCCGATGCCCGGGTCCAGCCAGAGCCGTCCCACGCCGGCCGCGCGAGCGCGCTCGGCGGCGTCGGAGAGGAACGCCGACACCTCGGCGACGACGTCTTCGTAGGTGGCGTCACCCGGCGTGATCGTCGGGTGCAAGCGGTGCATCGCGACGTATCCCACCCCGAGCTCGCCGGCCACACCCATTAGGGAACAGGACTCGTCGTTGATGATCCGCGCGCCCGCGGCGACCGCGGCGCGCGCGACGGCCTCCTTTTGCGTGTTGACCGACACCTCGCCGTGTTCGGCGAGACCCGCCACCACCGGGATCACCCGGGCGAGCTCGTCGGCCTCGCTGACCGGGGTCGCCCCGGGACGCGTCGACTCGCCGCCCACGTCGACGACGTCGGCGCCGCGCGCGAGGTGGTCGCGGCCGCGCGCGATCGCCTCGTCGGTGGAGGTCGTGCGCGACTCGGGGAAGAACGAGTCGGGCGTCACGTTGACGATGCCCATCACCCGCGGGCTCAGCGCCACGTCGACCTGCGCTGGTGGATGTACTGGAGGGCCTCGGCTCGATAGGACACGTCATCGCGGAACACGCCGCGCACCGCGGAGGTGACCGTCGTCATGCCCTCCTTCTTGACGCCGCGCATCGACATGCAGAAGTGCTCGGCCTCGATCACGCAGATCGAACCGCGCGGGTGCAGCTCGCGCTCCATCGCCTCGACGATCTGGGTCGTGAGGCGCTCTTGGACCTGGAGTCGGCGCGCGTAGCCCTCGACGAGGCGCGCCATCTTGGACAGTCCGGTGATGCGTCCCTCGGGCCCGGGCAGGTAGGCGAGGTGCGCGAGACCGGTGAAGGGCACGAGGTGGTGCTCGCAGAGCGTCGTGAAGGGGATGTCACGCACCATCACCATCTCGTCGTGACCGGCCTCGAAGGTGACCCGCAGGTGCTCGCCGGGATCGACCTCGAGCCCCTCGAAGAGCTCGACGTACATCTCGGCGACGCGCCGGGGCGTCTCGACGAGTCCGTCGCGCTCGGGGTCCTCGCCGATCGCCGCGAGCAACTCGCGCACGAGCACCTCGACGCGGTCGCGGTCGACCATCAGACCTCGCCCACGAAGGAGTAGATGGCGTCCAGGTTGCGATAGCGCTCGTTGACGTCGAGCCCGTAGCCCACCACGAAGTCCGAAGGGATCGAGAATCCCACGTACTTGAGGTCCTGTTCGACGCGCTGCTCGCCCTGCTTCAACAGCAGCGCGCAGACCTCCAGGGAGCGGGGGCTGCGCGCGCCCAGGTACTGGCGCAGGTAGTTGAGCGTCAGCCCCGAGTCGACGACGTCCTCGACGATCAGCACGTCGCGATCGGCCAGGTCGACGTCGAGATCCTTGACGATGCGCACGACGCCGCTCGTCTTGGTCGCCGCGCCGTAGGAGGACACCGCCATGAAGTCGACCTCGACGGGCAACTCGATGGCGCGCATCAGGTCGCTCATGAAGTTGATGGCGCCCTTCAAGACGCACACCAGCAGCGGCGGGCTCGCCTCGTAGTCGCGGGTGATCTCACGGCCCAGCTCGCGCACGCGCGCGGCCACCTCGTCGGCCGAGACGATGACCCGTCCCAGATCGTGGGCCGCCCAGGCGGCTACGGCGTCGTCACGTCCCATGAGTGGTCAGCGTAGTGGAGTGTCACTCGAGTGATAAGTGCTGGTGGCGTCGTGCCAGGCGCCGCCCGCCGACGAGCTCGGTCGCCACCGCCTCACCGCGCACCACCGCGAGGGCGCGCTCGACCTCGGCGGACTCGGGCGGGTGCGTCCCGTCGGGGTCCTCGCGGGCGAGCTGCGCGCGCAGCCAGCGACGCAGGCGCGCCGTGGGCCAGGTCGCGAGCTCGCGGCAGTCGGCCTCGCCGAGACCCAGGTCCTCGTCGGCGGCGGTCGCCTCGGCGATCCAGCAGCGCTCGTCGTAGATCAGCTGGGCCGCGCGGGCCACCAGGAGGGCCACGTCGCGCTCGGCCACCTCGTCGAGCAGCGGCAGGACCTCGTGGCGCACGCGATTGCGCCGGTAGCGCCCGTCGAGGTTGGTCTCGTCGTGGCGTGCGACGTAGCCGCGCGCGGCGACGTAGTCGGCGAGGTCCCGTCGTCGCACCTCGAGGAGGGGTTTGGTCGGGTCGCCCACCATCGGCGAGAGCCCGTCGAGGCCGGCGCCGCGCAAGAGGTTGAGCAGCACCGTCTCGGCCAGGTCGTCGAGGGTGTGGCCCGTGAGGGCTCCCAGGGGCAGCGCGGACCGTCGCGCGGCGCGCGCGCGGGCCTCGAAGTTCGCCCCGGGGTCCACGTACACGTCGTGGACGACGACCTCGACGCCCCACTCTCGGGCGAGCTCGACGACGAACGCGGCGTCCTCGCCGCTCGCGGGGCGCGCGTGGTGATCCACGTGGTGCAGCGTGACGACGAGGCCGGCCGCCCGGGCGAGCAGCGCCAGGCCCAGCGAGTCGGGACCGCCGGAGACCGCGAGGTCGACCGGCGTGGCGACGGGCGGGAAGCGACACGCGTCGAGGAGGTCGCGCTCGCTGCTCACCGGCCCAGACTAGGCAGGGCTGACCCCGCGACGCCGGGCCGCCGCGACGCGCGCGGCGAGATAGCTCGTCGAGGCGATCGCCGTGATCCAGAAGCTGACCGGTCCGCCGAAGGCCACGCCGAGGAAGAGCCCGGCCCACGCGCTGAACAGCGCGACGACGACCGCGACGAAGAGCGCGTCGCGCGGGCGGGTGGTCACGACCTCGGCCGCCGCCGCCGGGGCCACCAGCAACGAGAACACGAGCAGCACGCCGACCACCTGGATGGCCACGACGGTCGTCACGGCGAGCAGCGACATGAAGACGATGGACATCGCGCGCGTCGACAGCCCCCGCGCCGCCGCCGACTGGGCGTCCACCGAGGCGAAGAGGAGGGGCCGGTAGGTGAGCGACACCGCGACCAGCACCGCGAAGGAGAGCAGTGCGACCACTCCCAGGTCGCGCGTCGACACCCCGAGGATCTGTCCGAAGAGGATCGAGTACGTCGCGTTGGCGTATCCGCTGTAGAGCGAGATGAAGAGCACGCCCAGGCCGAGCGCCGCCGTGAGCGTCACGCCGACGACCGCGTCGCGGTCATCGAGGTTCGCCCCGCCCACCCCGATGAGAAGTCCGGCGCCGAGGCAGAAGACGAGCAGCCCGACGATCGGCGAGAGGCCCACCAGCACCGCGCCGGCCGCGCCGGCGAAGCCCACGTGGCCGATCGCGTGCGCGGCGAAGGCCTGGCGGCGCAGCACGACGAAGTAGCCCACTGCGCCGGCCGCGAGGGCAACCGCACTGACCGCCCAGAAGGCGTTCTGGACGAAGGTCGTCGAGAGGAGTTGGAAGAAGCTCACGAGGTCTCCTCGCGGTAGATCTCCTCGAGGTGGGCGTGGGGCTCCTCGTGGACGTGATCGCCGTGGTCGTGGCCGTGGGGGTGGGGGTGGGCGAACTCCTCCTCGAGCCCCACGATCACGCGCCGCCCGTGCGCGGTGGTGAAGATCTCGATGGGATGCCCGTAGAGCTCGGAGAGGACCGCGGCGTTCACCACCTCGTCGACCTTGCCGCAGCGCACCTGGCGTCGCGCGATCCACAGCACGCAGTCCACGATCGAGGCCAGCGGGTTGAGGTCGTGGGCGACGACGATGACCGCGGCCCCGGTGGTGTCGCGAATCAGGTTGATGAGATCGACGATCTCGGCCTGGGCGGCGAGGTCGAGCCCGGCCAGGGGCTCGTCCAGCAGCAACAGGTCGGGCTGGAAGACCGCCGCGTGGGCCAGCGCGACGCGCTGGCGCTGGCCCCCCGAGAGCGTGCCCAGGGGCTGGTCGGCGTAGCTGGTGACACCGGTCAGGGCGAGCGCGCGCTCGACGACCGCGCGCTTGTCGCGACTGCGCCCCCAGCCGAAGCGACGGCCGTCGAAACCGAGTCCCACGTAGTCGCGCGCGGTGATCGAGGTGAGAGAGTCAGCGTGGCGGCTCTGGGCCATGTAGCCCACGCGCGGGTTGCCCCGCGCCGGGGCGGCGCCGAGCACGCGCAGGACGCCCTCGCTCGGCGCGATGAGCCCGAGCACCACCTTGAGCAGCGTCGACTTGCCCGCGCCGTTGGGCCCGAGCACCGCGGTGATCGAGGCCGGCTCGATCTCGAAGGTCGCGTGCGACCAGATCACCTTGTCGCCGAGGCGCACGGCCACGTCGTTGAACTCGAGGGGCTTCACGCGCACCCCTGGGCCACGAGGTCGGTGCGCATCGCGCCAAGGGTTCGGCCGATCCACGTCACGTAGTTGGTGCCGGTCATCGTCTCGGTGACCGTCACGATCGGCACATGGTTGGCGCGGGCGACGGCGACCATCTCGTTGGTCAGCGGCGTCGCCGTCTGGACGTTGTCGACGAGGAAGGCCGGGTGGGAGCGCAACTGGTCGAGCGCCGTCGCGAGGTCGGTGATCGAGGGATCGACGCCGTTGCCCACCGCCAGGCGCAGCGACTCGGGCGTGACGACGCGCAGGCCGAGCGCCGCCAACAGGTAGCCGGTCACGTCCTCGGTGGCGGCCACGCGCACCCCGGCGCAGGTCGCGTGAATCGCGGCGACCTGGGACTCCAGGCCGCGCAGCGCGGCGAGCACCGTCGTCGCCGACGTGCTGGTCACACCGATGCTCGCCGACTGGGTGGCGAGGGCCTCGACGAAGCGTCGCGCGGCGCTGACGTCATAGAAGAGGTGCGGGTTGGTGCCGGTGGCCACGTGGACGAGGTTCGCCACGTTGATCACCCGGGGGCGGGTCGCGCGCGCGTCGACGAGTTGGCTGAGCCACGTGTCATAGCCCGCGCCGTTCTCGATCACGATCGCGGCCTCGGCGACGTAGGCCGCGTCGGCGGTCGTCGCCTCGTGCGAGTGGGGATCGGCGTTGGGATCGGTGAGGAGGGTGACGACCTTGGCCCGATCCCCCAGGGCCGCGCGCGCGAGCGCGCCCCACTGGGAGACCCCCGCGACGACGACGGGCTCGCCGGCGCGCGGCGCGCGCGTGCCGAGCACGATCATGCTGGTCACGACGGCGACCACGACCACGCCGACCGCGATCGGCAGGCGAGCATTTCTCAGAATCATTCCAACTAGTATATTTGGAACGATTCCAGAAAACAAATCGTCCAGGAGTACACTCGCCACGTGGTCACCACGCGCAACACCACCCAGCGCCGAGAGGTCATCGCGATGCTCGGGCGCGTCCAGGGATTCCTCAGCGCCCAGGAGCTGCACGCATTGATCGTGCGCGACGGCGGGCGAATCTCGCTGGCGACCGTCTACACCCAGCTCAAGCGCCTCGCCGACGCCCACGAGGTCGACGTGATCATGACCGACCGGGGCGAGAGCCTGTTTCGCCGCTGCGTCGTCGACGCGCACCACCACCACCTGGCCTGTCGCCAGTGCGGGGCGATCGTCGAGGTCGACACGCCCGAGCTCGAACAGTGGTCCAACGAGATCGCGGCGCGCTTCAAGTACTCCGACGTGCGCCACGTGCTCGAACTCAGTGGAGTGTGCCCCGCGTGCCGCTCGACGTGACTCTCTTCGAGCGCCGCGGCGCGCTGCGCGTGCTCGCGCTCGAGTCCCTGCGCGAGTACGGCGTCGACGCGGTGATCACGACCCGAGAGGGCGGCGTGAGCGAGGCCCCCTTCGACTCGCTGAACCTCGGGGCCCACGTGGGCGACGACCCCCGACGCGTCGCGACGAACCGCGCGCGCGTCGCCGCGGCGATGCGCGTCGCCCCCGAGCGCCTGGTCACGACGACCCAGGTCCACGGCGCCGACGTGCTCGAGGTCGAAGGACCCACCGAGGGCGAGGCCGACGCCCTGGTCACCTCCTCGCGCGACACCGCGATCGCCGTGCTCGTCGCCGACTGCCTGCCCCTCGTGCTCGTCGACGCGTCGCGTCGGCGCGTCGGCGTCGTGCACGCCGGATGGCGCGGGCTCGCGGCGGGGGTGATCGCCAACGCGCTCGCGCGCTTCGACGACGTGCGTAGCGTGCACGCGATCATCGGGCCGGGCGTGTCACCGCACGTCTACCAGGTCGGCCCCGAGGTCGCCGAGAACTTCCGCGACGTGCCCGGCGCGGTCCTGGCCGACGCCGGCGACCGTTCGCGCCTCGACCTGCGCGCGACCGCGCTCCACCAGCTCAGCGTTGCGGGCGTGGCCCCGTCGCACGTCGAGACCGTGCGCGAGGTGACCGACGGCGGCGGCCTCTTCTTCAGCGACCGCGCGTGTCGGCCGACCGGACGATTCGCCCTGGTGGCGCGCGTCCTAGCATGAGAGCCGCCATGTCCCTCGGACCACGTCGCCGCGCCGACCTCTTCACGTACCGGGGCCTCGAGGTGAGCGGCGCGACGCTGACGGGCCACTACCGCCTCGACGACCTCGACTTCACCGAGACGGTCATCTTCGAGGGCTGCGGCGACCTCGACGACGCGGCGATCGCCCTCGCCCAGCTCTGGTACCTGATCGCGGGGCTCTCCTACTTCAAGGCCGGCGCCGCGCGCCACGTCGACCTCGGCGAGACCCCGGTCGGCCCGGCCGGTCGCGCCCTGTTCGCGGCCAGCCTGCGCGACGGACTCGGCGAGTTCTCGGTCGTGAACCACTTGCCCCTCGAGGACGTCGACGTGGCGGGCGGCGCGGGTGCGCACCATCACGTCGCCGACCTCGACGCGCGGCGCCTCCTCATCCCCTTCGGCGGCGGGATCGACTCGGTGGTGAGCGTCGAGGAGCTCGACCCCGCCCTCGAGCGGACCCTCTTCATCGTCTCGCCCTCGGGCGCGCGATTCGACGCCCTCGAGCAGACCGCCGCGGCGACGGGACTCGACGTCGTGCGCGTGCGTCGCTCGCTCGACGCGCGCCTGCTCGCGGGCGGCGACGAGTTCTTTCACGGACACGTGCCCGTCACCGCCATGGTCACGCTGCTCGCCGCGGTCGCGGCGCTCGCCACCGGGCGCGGGGGCGTCGTGATGAGCAACGAGCACTCGGCCTCGGTGCCCAACCTCACGTGGCGGGGACGTCCCATCAACCACCAGTGGAGCAAGTCACTCGTGGCCGAGATCCTCCTCGCTGACGCCATCGACGAGGTGGTCTCCCCGCTCGTGGTCGCCAGCCTCTTGCGCGCGCGCAGCGAGCTGTGGGTCGCCGAGCGCTTCAGCCACCTCGAGCGCTACCACCACGTCTTTCGCAGCTGCAACCGGGCCTTCGCCCAGGATCCGTCGCGGCGCGCCGCCACCTGGTGCAACGAGTGCGACAAGTGCCTCTTCATCGACCTGGTGCTCGCCCCGTTCCTCGAGCGCGACGCGCTCGCGGCGATCTTTCACGGCGAGCCCCTCGCCGACCCCGCGCGCCGCGCCCAGCTCGAGGCCCTCGTGGGACTGGGCGAAACGCCCAAGCCCTTCGAGTGCGTGGGCGATCCCGACGAGAGCGGCGTGGCCCTGCGCGCGGTCGCGTCCTCGCCCGCGTGGCGCGACGTCGCCCACCTCGCCGACGTGGCCGCGCGCGTTCGCGCGAACGCCACGCTCGACGACCTCCTCGCCCCCCAAGGACCCGACCGTGTCCCGGCCCACTGGCTTCGCTGACCTCGCCGGACGGCGGGTCGGGA
>JAJXXB010000218.1 GCA_021781315.1 Actinomycetes bacterium
CGAGGTTCTCGCCGGCCGGCGCGACCACGCAGTTCTGGACGCTGCCGACCTCGCCCCTCGGCGCGGGCGACCGCCTACGAGTTGGTGCGCGTCAGGTCACGCTACGCGACACGCTCGCCACGCTCTACGTGGGCGAGACTCTCGGTCCCGCCGATCAGTCGATGCGCGACGTGCGCGACGTTCTCCTCGTCTCGAGTCCACTCCTGTTGCTCGGCGTCGCCCTTCTCACCTGGTTCCTCGTTGGTCGCTCGCTGGCTCCCGTGGAGGCCATTCGGGACCACGTCGAGAGAATCTCCCTCGAGGACCTCCACGAGCGCATTCCCGACAGCCGCACGAATGACGAAATTGCCCGACTCGCCACCACGATGAACGACATGCTGCGTCGACTTGACGACGCGCACCAACGCCAGCGCTCGCTGATTTCTGACGCCTCCCACGAACTCAAGAGTCCCCTGGCGGCGGCCTACACCGAGCTGGAGGTGGGACTCGCCCACCCCGAGATCACGCGCTGGCCCGAGTCCGCGCGCGACGTCTTGGGCGACCTCGCGCGAATGAGGGCCATCATTGACGACCTCCTCCTGCTGGCCCGTCACGACGAGGCGCGGTACTCCTCGCCTGTAATCGACGTCGACGTCGGCGCCCTCGCGCGTCTCGAGGCCGGCTACGTGGGGCGACTGACTCAGGCGACGATCTTGGTCGAGCAGAGTGGTCCCCTACTGGTGAGGGCCAACCACGACGAACTCTCTCGCGCCATCCGCAACGTGCTCGAGAACGCCGCCCAGCACGCCCTCAGCCACGTAGACGTCTCCCTCGAGGTCGTGGGCCACGACGTCGAGGTACGCGTTGACGATGACGGACCCGGCATCGCACCGGTTGATCGTGAGCGAGTCTTCGATCGATTCACTCGCCTCGACGTCGCCCGATCGCGCAGCAGTGGTGGCAGCGGGTTGGGTCTGGCGATCGTGCGCGCCATCGTCGAACACGCGGGTGGTGCGGTGTGGTTCACAGGTGAGGCGCCCGGCGCCCACTGCGTGATCCGCCTGCCCCTGTCGACGGCGCACACGACGTCTTCCGCCACACCCACTCCGGGTTGACTGCGGGCACGGCCGCCGGCCGAGCGCCGCGCCGGCACGGTCTCGCTAGTGACCCACCAAGAGCTCGATCCGCGACACCAAGTCGCGATCGCGCGTCGCGTCGTAGCGCCGGTCCACTGTGGCGACGAGGTGGGCCGCCGCCTCGCGCCGACACGTCAGCGCCTCGAGCACGATGGCGAAGCGCTCGAGGTGCTCGCGAAAGTGCCACGACGCGTAGTCCTCGTCCTCGAGGCAGTGCTCGAGGTCGCTCAGGGTGACGGCCGCCACCTCGAGGGCCGGGTGCGACTCGTCGAGTCGCTCGTCCACGAAGCGGCGCATCGCATCCAGCAGGGGCAGTCGTCGCAGATCGTTGAGCACCTGGGCGGCCAAGACGTTGTGGGTGCCCTCCCAGGACTCGTAGACAATCGCGTCGCGGTAGAGGCGCGGCAACACGCTGAACTCCTCGATCGTGCCGTTTCCCCCGAGGACTTCGATGCTGGCGCGCACGGCGCGAGAGGCCTGCTGGGAGACGACGAGCTTGGTGACGTTGACCAAGAAGCGGTGCGCGTGCACGTCGGCCTCGCTCGCGCTGTCGGTGTCGATGCGATCTTCGAGCTCGGTCAGGGCGAGCACGAGGCCGAGCGCGCCCTCGGTGGCGGCCACGATGTCGGCGAGTGTGCGACGCACCACGGCGAAGTCCTCGATGGCCACGCCGAAGGCGCGCCGGTGCCGGGCGAAGTTGCGCGCCTCGACCCAGGCGCGTCGCATGATGCCCGCGCTGCCCACGGCCGTCATCCAGCGACTGGTGTTGAGCACGACCGACACCGCGGTGCGAAAGCCCTCCTCGAGCGGACCAACCGGCCAGGCCCGCGCGCCCTCAAAGTCGATCTCGCCCGAGGCCAGTCCCCGCGTGCCGAGCTTGTCCTTGAGGCGGCGCAACGTGAAGCCATTGACCTCGCCGTCGAGGTGGCGCGGCACCACGAAGCTGCCCAGTCCCCGCGTGCCGAGCGCGCCGCTGGCGCCCTCGACGCGCGCGGTGACGAAGAACTGGTCGGCGTCGGCCACCGAGCAGAACCACTTCTCGCCCGTCAGGGCGAAGGTGCCGTCGCCGAGTGCGCGCGCCTCGCACGCGTTGGCACCCACGTCGCTACCACCTTGAACCTCGGTGAGGAACTGCGCGCCACGCTCGGCCGACGCGTAGTGGGCGTCAACGAGGGCCGGCAGGAACCGATCTCGCACCGGCTCTGTCGCGCGACGGCGAAGGGCGCGCGCGAGACCGATCGTGCACGTCGCGGGGCAGGCGTGGCCGGCCTCACCCTCGCCCGAGAGCAAGTAGAGCAGGGTCATCTGCTCATAGGCGGTGCCCGGCGTGCCCGACAGGGCGACGACGCCGCTGCGCCACACCGCCGCGCCGGCGTCGTGGTAGCTGGGGTCAAAGGAGACCTCCTCGACGCGCCGGCCAATCGCGTCGAAGCGCGCGAGCTCGGGCAGATGCTCGCGCTGTTCGTAACGCGCGGCGGCGGGGCCGACGACGCCCACGACGTCGGCCGCGAAGGCCCGCGCGCGCGCCTCGAGGGCGAGCAGGCGCTCTCCGTTCACGTAGTGGGCGAGGCCGCGGCGCAACGCGTCGTCGGCGTCGTAGGGGTTCGCGGGGTAGTCGTCTCGCCAGTCGGCGAGGTCGCGACGGGCGGCGTCGTAGGTCATGGGGCCAGTATCGTCGCGCGAGCGACGACTCGCCAGTTAGAGCTCCGAGACGAACTCGTTGACGCGCGCGAGGAAGCGAGACGGGTCCACGAGGTGCGGGTAGTGTCCCGCGCCCACCCAGCGCTCGACGCGTCCTGAGGGCACGAGCTCGGCGAGCCACGCCTCGTAGTGCTCACCCGGATCAGTCCCGTGCAGTGACAGGTACGGCGCGCTGATCGACGCGCACAGTGCGCGCACCATGGCCGCGAGCTCGGCCTCGCTGAGGGCGAATACCCCGTCCCAGATCGCGAGAACCACCTCCTGGTCGTAGCGGCGCAGTCCCGTCAGGCGGGCCCACTCCTCGTCTGAGAGAAGGCCGCGCATCGCGTCAAAGACCATCGCCATCGCTGACTCGAAGCTCGCCTGGTCCGCGCGCAGCATCGGCTCGAGGGCGCGCAGCGAGGACTGGAACGACGCGAGGTCCATGGACTGGTCGATGTTGATGATCCCGCGCACCGGCCCGAGAGCCGCGGCGACCGAGACGACGGTGCCCCCGAGGGAGTGTCCCACCAGCACGGCGTCAGCGACCGCCTCGCTCTCGAGCAC
>JAJXXB010000204.1 GCA_021781315.1 Actinomycetes bacterium
GGTTCAACCGCGTCACCGCCCGACGCAACCGGGCCGCCGTTTCAGAATCCGTCACTGTCTGGTCCATTAGTTCACCTAACTAAATAATAGCGTCGACCCCCGACGCCGTGTCGTTTCACGTCGCATGGCCGTCGTCGGCCACTCACCCGGCGCTAGAGAGCGCGCCGCATCCAGATCGAGTCTTCGCCGAGGAACCCGTGGCGCTGGTAGAAGGATCGCACCCGCTCGTTGTGGGCCTCGGTCTCGAGGAAGACCACCTTCACCCCCGCGTCACGGGCACCGTCCAGGGCCCTTTCGAGAAGTTGTGCCCCGAGCCCGCGACTCTGATCGGTCACGAAGATCTCGTCCACGATGCACTCTCGCCCACCAGACTCGAGCGAGTAGCTCCAGCCGATCACGCAGTATCCCCGAGCGCCGTCGGACGCGGCGATCTGCCACACCTGTCCGTACTCGTCGCCCTCGAGCAGCGGGAGGAGGGCGTCGTGCACCCGCTCCTCGTCGTGGTCGTGGCGATCCACGCGGTTGAAGTCCCGGATCATCTCGAGCAACGCCGCGAGATCCGAGCGGGTCGAGCGCCACACGTTCACCTCGTCGCGCGCGGGGGGACTCGGGCTCACGGATCTCACCGGACGCCCGCAAAGACGGGGGCGAAGCCCACGGCGCGGGCCACATCGTTCACGCGCGATTCATCGCGGCCCAGCACGGCGAGTTGCCGGTCCAACTGGACGCTCACGGTACTGACGTCCGCGTGGGCCGCCAGGGCGCCCGCGCAGAGCGCGTACAACCGCCAGTTCTGGTGCAGCACGGCCTCATAGGCCCGACGCAGCGTCGGGTTCGCTGGCGACAGGTGACTCAGCAGTCGCGCCGCGTCGCGCCGTCCGATCTCACAGTCGTAGCGCAGCGCCGCCACGGCGCTCGAGGGCGACAGTGCGAGGTCAGTGCGGATCTGCGCGGCGTCTTGCGCGAGGGCTCCCGCGTCCACCGATTCATAGCCCGCCACCCATGGATCTGACGCGCCGTGATGGCCTCGCAGCATCGCGCCCGCGAACACCGCCACGACCACCACCGCGAGGACGACCCCTGCGAGGATGCGCGCGCGTCGCGAGGACCTTCCCGTCGCCCGTGACGACCCCTCTTCCATTGCGCCTACCTCATTCGTCGAGGGCCAGACCCCGAATAGTAGTCAGCGCTGTCGAGATCCCAGGGTCGCCGCCACGACGGCGAGGCGTCAACGCGCGCTCGCCGGACAGAGTCGAAGGGCGTTGCGCGTGCCGAGCGCCGTCCCCCGCGGCAGCAGTGAGACCACGAGTTGGCGCAGCGCGCACACGCTCCCGAGCGACTGCGTGGCGCCGCGCCCGTTGATCAACAGGTAGCCCGGCGACGGGCACAGGAGATCACGGGCTGTCCAGAACGGACGTTCACCCCGCGCGCGCATGACGCGAACGACGAAGTCGGTGGACTCGCCGTGGCAGAAGAAGGTCGCCCCGTGTCCCAACGACGGCAACTCGGAGATGGCGCGCGCCACGGACTGAGCCTGGGCGCTGCTCAGCACCACCGTGGCCGGTTCAAGGGACTGTCCGCTCGCACTGACGACGCCATATCCCGTCAGCATCGCGACCCCCGACACCGGCATGGACGTGGCGCTCACCGGACGAAGCCGATACGCCGCGACGCCCGCCGCGGCGAGGATGACGAGCACGACCACGATCCCGATGAGGCGTCTCGAACCCTGGTAGTGCCGAGCGTGGCGGGAAGCCATCGGCTAAGGATATGTCCAGAAGCCGAGAATTGTCACACGCTTGTGATGGGCGACGTCGGCTCGCGGCGTACTAGAGGGACTGGTAACGGGGCACGTAGCCACCGGTGCCCAGGATCATCGAGTCCTCGGGATCCATGCTCTCGTCCACTCCCCCGATGAC
The DNA here is from genome assembly GCA_021781315.1 of Actinomycetes bacterium. The sequence goes on from JAJXXB010000204.1 coordinate 1,920, forward strand.
CTCGGTGACCCAGTGCAGCCGGTCAGTGAGGATGCGCGTCACGCCGCCCTGAAGGGTGGACGAGGAGATGGCACAGCTCGAGCACGCGCCCTGGAGTTGGACCTCGACGACACCCGTCTCGACGTCGGCGCGCACCAGGACCAGGTCTCCCCCGTCAGCCTGCACGGCCGGACGCATCAGGTCCAGCAGCTTGTTCAGCGCCTGGAGACGCTTGGCGCGCTCGTCGTCGGTCAGTTCCACGCACCCAGTCTGCCGTGAAACCCTCTCGACGTGACCGGACGTCGCTACGATGGCGCGAATGGGCGCTGAGAGTGTCGACGAAATCAACCTGTCCGACCTCGACTTCTGGCGTCGCCCGTGGAGCGAGCGCGAGGAAGCGTTCGCGACACTGCGCGCGCAGCGGCCGATTGCGTTCTTCGAGGAGCCGCCGGTGGAGAACACCGCGATCGAGTTCCCGCCCGGTCCGGGCTACTACGCACTGACGAGGTACCGCGACGTAGCGACGGCGTCGCGCCACCCCGAGGTCTTCACGTCCGGTCCCGGCGCCGTGTCAATCCTCGACCTGCCCCCGGAGATGGTCGAGTACTTCTCCGGGATGATCTCGACGGACAATCCCAAGCACGCCCGGCTGCGGCGCATCGTGGCCAACGCGTTCAATCCGCGCAATGTCGCCGCCATCGAGCAGTCGATCGAGGTCCTCGCCGACCGGATCATCGCCCACGCCCTCGAGTCCGGCACCGGCGACTTTGTCGCTGACCTCGCCGCCCCCTTCCCCCTGGAGATCATCTGCAACATGATGGGCGTGCCGGCGAGCGAGTTCGCGACGGTCCTTCACGCGTCCAACGTCATCCTCTCGATGGGCGACCCCGCAATCATCCCCGAGGGCACCGACGTCATCCTCGCCACCCTCGAGGCCGGCGCCGCCCTGACCGGAATCATGGAAGAGCTCGGCGCCTACCGCGTGAAGAACCCGATCGACGACATCACGAGCGCCCTCGTAAACGCCGAGATCGAGTCCGAACGACTCACCCAGCAAGAGCTCGCATCGTTCTTCGTCCTGCTGGTCACCGCGGGCAACGAGACCACCCGCACCGCCCTCGCCCACGCGCTCGTCGCGCTGTCGACGCACCCGGACCAGAAGCAACTCCTCCTCGACGACTACACCACTCACGCCAAGACGGCGGTCGACGAGATCGTTCGCTGGGCGTCTCCGGTGATCTGGATGCGCCGCACCCTGGCGAGCGACTACACGCTCTCGGGCGTCGACCTGCACGCCGGCGACAAGGTCCTGCTCTTCTACAACTCGGCCAACCGTGACGACGAAGCCTTCGTGAACCCCCACGTCTTCGACGTGACGCGCAGCCCGAACGACCACTACGGCTTCGGCGCCCCGGGCCCGCACTTCTGCCTCGGCGCGCACCTGGCGCGTCGCGAGATCACGGTCATGTGGCGCGAGCTACTCAGCCGCGCCCCGGGCGTGCGCGCGAGCGGCCCCGCCCGTCAACTGGCGTCGAGCTTCGTCAACGGCATCACGCACCTGCCCTACGAGGTCTAGAGACTATTCGGCCGTTCTCGCCGCGAGCGCCTCGTCGAAGGCCCGCAGGGCCCGCGGTCCCCAGACGGTGCCCGGTCCCCCGTTCATCGTGATCGCCACCCCCATGGCCTCGGCGACCTCCTGGCGCGTCGCGCCGCGCGCGGCGGCGCCGCGCGCGTGGCTCACCACGCACCCGTCACACTCTCGGGTCACCGCGATGGACAGGGCGATGAGCTCCTTCATCTTGGCCGCCAGTTCGCCGTCGGCGAAGGACGCCCTCGCCATGTCGGCGTAGCCCTTCAAGACCTCCGGGATCATCGCGCGCAGGTCGAGGGCGGGCTGGCGCAATTCGGCGCGAACTTCATCGTTGCTCTTCATGACAACCTCCTTCTGGCAGCGTAGCGAGCGGCGCTTCCTAGGATGGTCCCATGAGCGTGATCGACGACCTCCTAGAGCACAATCGCGACTACGTGACGCGACACGGGCATCGCGTGATGCCCACGGTTCCCCAGCTGCACCTCGCGGTGCTGACCTGCATGGACTCGCGCCTCGACCTCTTCGGAGCCCTCGGCCTCGACCTGGGCGAGGTCCACCTGATTCGCAACGCCGGAGGCATTGCCACCGACGACGCGATCCGCTCGCTGCTGCTCAGTCAGCGGCTCCTGGAGACCCGGGCGGTGATGGTGATCCACCACACCCGCTGCGGGCTCGAATCCTTCGACGAGGACGAACTCCAAGGCGAGCTCGAGTCCGAGCTCGGCGTGCGCGCGCCCTTTCGCCTCGGCGCCTACCGCGACGTCGAAGCTGACGTACGCGAGACCATCGCCACTCTGAGGGCGAGCCGCTTCGTCGACTCGACCGAGATCCGCGGCTTCGTCTTCGACGTCGACGACGGACTCCTCGCCGAAGTCCTCTAGACGAGCGACTTGCGAAAGCCCTGCGCCGCCTGCTCGTAGCCGTGGGCGACGTAGAAGCGATGAGCGTCGACGCGCACGTTGCGACTGGTGAGCTGGACCCGGTAGCAGCCCGCGGCGCGCGCGAGGTTCTCGGCCACCTCGAGCATCGCCGCCCCGATGCGTTGACCACGACGATCGCTGCGCACGTAGACGCTCTCTAACTCGGCGCACCAGCCGCCGGTGTGCTGGAAGTGTCGAAAGACGATGACCTGGCAGACCCCGACAACGACCCCGTCGTCCACGGCCACCAGCACGTCGCCGCGGCGCGCGCGAACCTCCTCGACGGCCGCCCAGTACTCGTCCTCGCGCTCGGGGTGCTCGGCGCCGGGCGCCAGGGTCCCCTCGTTGATGATCGCGACGGCTGCGGCGACCTCGCCGCGCTCGATACCGCGCACGACCACCATCTAGTCCCTCGGATCGATCGGTGTGAGGACCCCGAGCGCCGCCTCGACGGCCGCCGCCGCGTCCAGGCAGAGGTCCTCGCGAAAGGGCAGCGAGATGATCTGCACGCCGGTCGGCAGTCCGTCGGCGAGGCCGGTGGCAACGCACGCGGCGGGCAGACCCATCAAGTTGGGCGGCAGCACGAAGCGGAAGAGCTCGGCCACGGCCATGGCGCTCTCCTGACTTTCGATGTCAAAGCCGTGCGCGAAGGGCGGCTGGGTCCAGGTGGGTCCCACGATCAGGGGGAAGTCTTCAAAGAAGCGCCGCCAGGCGCGGGCCACGCGAAAGCGTGTCAGGTGCATCTGGAACATGGATTCCTCCGTCGCCGGAGGGAACTCCACGCTCGAGAGCTCGAGGAAGCGCTGCCCGCCCTCGCCCATGAACGGCGCGATGATGGGCGCGGCGACCCGCAGGTTCGACCACATGAGTTCGATCCAGGCGAGGTAGGCCTCGAGCAGCAGGGGCGGCTCGATCTCCTCGACCTCGTAGCCGGCCGCCGCGAGGGCCGCGCCGGCCCGACGCACCCCCGCCTCGACGTGGGGGTGGGTGTCGCCGCCCGCGGGCCGCGGCACCAGGGCCACGCGCCGGGCCATGGGACGTCCGCCGAGGGGCGCGTCGATGGCCTGAGGGTCGCGTCGGTGCGATCCCATCACGCACTCCAGACCCAGGCGCACGTCGGCCACGTGGCGCGCGAGCACCCCCTCGACGGCCATCAGCTGACCGTTGAGGGCCGTCTCGACCGTGGCGCTGGGATTTCCCTCGGGGACGCGTCCGCGTGAGGGCTTGATCGAGGCCACCCCGCAGGCGTAGGCCGGGTTGCGCAGCGAGCCGCCGATGTCGTTGCCCAGTCCGAGCGGCGTCATGCCCGCCGCCAGGGCCGCCGCCTCACCGCCGGAGGAGCCACCCGCCGTGATCCCGTGGCGCCACGGGTTGTGCGTCGCGCCGTAGAGCGAAGACTCGGTGTTGATCCGCAGCCCCAGATCGGGCATGTTCGTGCGCGCCAGCACCACCCCACCGGCCGCACGGATTCGCTCGACGACGGGAGCGTCCTCACTGGCCATGAAGTCCTTCAGCGCGGCCGAACCCTCGTTCGTGGCGTACCCCGCCACGTCGATGTTGGATTTCACCGTCACGGGCACTCCGTGCAAGGCGCCAAGCGGCGCGCCGGAGCGGCGCCGCGCGTCGGCGGCGTCGGCGTCGCGGCGAACCTCGTCGGGACGGATCTCGACGATCGCGTTCACCTTTGAGTTCACGGCGTCGATGCGCGCCAGATGCGCGTCGACCACCTCTCGCGAGGTCGTCTCACCGTCGCGAATCATGCGTGCGAGCTCGCTCGCCGAACGTTGCCAGAGTTCCATGGTCGTCCCCCGTTTCTGATGGCGAGGGTAGCAGCGCTAGCGAGCCGCCTCGGAATGTCGTTGGCTTCTGGCGACCACGACGCGGCTCACCACGAGGAGGCTGAGGACCATGACGAGCAGGATCAGCGACGCGTCGTAGGAGATGTAGTGCAGCGAGGCCAGGGGCTGGTTCCAGTCGGTCCACACGTAATAGGTCAAGTAGCCGATGGGATGGTGCACCAGGTGCCAGTTGGGCAGCTCGTTGGTCACGCCGGCGGTGTAGAGCAGCGGCGCGGTCTCGCCCACGGTGATCGACTCGGCGATGAGAAGACCGGTCACGATGCCCGGAAGGGCCGTGCGCAGGACAACCTTGCGCAGTCCGTAGCCCGTGCGCATTCCGAGCGCCTCGGCGCCCTCGCGGTACGACGTCGGTACCTGGCGCAGGGCCGTCTCGGTGGCCTTGGTGATGTAGGGAACCACCATCAGCGACAAGATGATGAGCGCCGCGAGCAGGGAGAATCCCCAGTGGAGTCCCACGACGAGCGCGACGTAGCCCACGTAGCCCAGCACGATCGACGGGAACCCGGCGAGCACATCGATTCCCGTGCGCAAGATGGTGCCGCGCTCGCGTCCCTTGCGATTGACGCTCGTGAACTCCGAGAGGAATACGCCCGCCAGCACGCCGGTGGTGCCGGCGATGATCAAGACGCCGACCATGATGACGAGGGTCCCCAAGATGGCGTTCTCCAGACCGCCGCCGTTGCCGCTGGGCACGTGGGTGAGGACGCCCCAACTCCAGTGCGGCACCGCCTTGACGACAACGCCGACGATCAGCCAGAGCGCCGGACCGAGGACGAAGACGAGCGCCACGAGCGTGAACACTCGAAAGACCACGGACTTGGCGCGGCGCCACCACGTGCCGTGCGAGAGGGTCTCGGTCATTGACATCAGCCCCTCCCCACCGGCGCCATCAACTTGCCCGTGTGACGAACGATGGTGCGCGCCGCCAGGTTCACGCCGATGGAGATGAGCGCCAACAGGAGCCCGGCCTCGGCCAGGTTCGAGAGGGCGAAGCCCGTCCCGTCGGTCAGTGACGAGTCGAGTTGGCTCACGATCGTCGCGGCGATGGTCGTCATGGTGCCGTAGATGTTCGGCGCCACCGTTCCCAGCACCGAACCCGACACCATCGCGATCGCGATCGTTTCGCCGATGGCTCGGCCCAGGCCGAGCATCGTGGCGCCCACGATGCCCGAGCGCACCCAGGGCAGCGTGATCCGGCGCGCGACCTCGGCGTCGGTGAAACCGAGAGCTTCGGCGCCCTCCTTCGGCAACACGGGTACCTGCAAGAAGAGGTCGCGCGTCGTCGACGCGATGATCGGGACGATCATGAAGCTCAGCACCAGGCCCGACGTCAGCAGTCCCTCGCCGTAGCCGACGGGGCCACGAAAGTAGCGCAGCACCGGCACGTTCGGAATGTGATTGGCGAAGAGCGGGTACACGTGCTGGGCGAGGAACGGCCCGAGCACCAGCACGCCCCACAGCCCGATCACCACGCTGGGAATGCCGGCCAGGATCTCGACGAAGAAGCCGAGGGGCTGGGCGATCCACTTGGGCAGGCGTTCGGTGAGGGCGAAGGCGGTGCCGACGGAGACCGGCACCGCGATGACGATCGCGATGAGGGAGGACTCGAGGGTGCCAGCGATCAGGGGCCACGCGCCGTAGATGGCGCCCTGGGGATGCGCGACACCGTGGGTGTGCTGCACGGCCCCGTAGAAATTGCCCACCTGCCAGGCCGAGCTGGTCAGATACCCGGGCCCGTTCACCTTGATCGCGGGCCACGCCTTCACGGCCAGGATGATGACGACGAAGACGAGTCCGAGCAGGGGCACGGTGACGGCCACGCGCGTCGCGACGTGCCACAGACGGTCTTCGACGTGCACGAACGCCGAGATCCGGCGGGGCCTACGGCCCCGCCGGATCGTCGACGCTACGGGTGACGACGACTCGAGGGATGTCGGGGTATCGTCACTCATTCACGTGCTAGCCCTTGATCGTCTTGATCAAGGCGTACGAGCCGTTGATGAAGGTGTTGGGCAGGCTGAGGAAGTTCACCTGGGACAGGAAGGACGGCTTCTGACCACCCGACGGGCTGATCGCCCACTCGAGCAGCGAGCGCGTCGCCGAGGCCATGGCGGCGCTGGGCTGGGTCTTGTTCACGATGGCGTACTCGTAGTTGATGATCGGGTAGCCGCCCTTGGTCTTGGCGTTGATCATCGAGACGGCGCCCTTGTTACGGAAGACCTTGTAGCCGGCCGCCTCGGTCGCCACACCCTTCGCGCTCCAGTTCAAGTACTGGCCGGCGCCGTTGAGCAGGGCCGCGGTCGTCAGGCCGCTGCCCAGGATGTTGCTCAGGTAGCTCACGCCGATGTACGCGATGCAGCCCTTGGTGGCGCCACAGCCCGTGACCATCCCGCCGTTGCCGTTCTCACCGAGGGACGAGGCGTTCTTGGGCCACGTCACGGTCGTGCCGTATCCCACCGACTGGCCCCAGCCGCTCGGGTCCTGCTTGGCCAGGTACGACGTGAACAGGAACGTGTCACCACTGCCGTCGGAACGGTACAGCGGCACGACCGGCAGGTCGGGCAGGGTCACGCCCGGGTTGATCGCGGCGATCTGCGAGTCGTTCCAGTTCGTGATCTGTCCCTCGTACATCGCGGCGATGATCTTGCCGTTGAGCTTGAGGTGCGCGTGCACGCCCGGGATGTTGTAGGCCACGACCTGCGAGGAGATCGCGACGGGGATGTTCATCAGGCCGGGCGTGGACGCCAGCTGGGTCGGCGAGAGGTACGCGTCCGAGGAGCCGATGTTGATCGTGCCGGCCGCGGCCTCCGAGATGCCCAGGCCTGAGCCGCCGGCACCCGTGGTCAAGCTGACCTGCTTGTACTTGCCCTGGTAGGCGGGCGCCCACAGGTTCCACAGCGGGTAGAGCAACGAGCTGCCCGCCTCGGTCAGACTCGCGGCCTTGGGCGTCTCGACCTTGACGTTCACGGCGGTCGTCACGGGCTTCTTCTTGGCCTTGGTCGTGGCGGCCGACGAGGCCGACGCCAGACCGACGAGGCTGACTGAACCCGCGAGGGCAACCATGGTTGCCACGCGGGCGCCTCTACGGAAATTGGTGATCACTGATGTCCTCCTAGTTGTTGACGTGTCCACGGTAAGCAGTCGAGGTAACGCAACCGTGAAGTCCAGGTGAGTGCGAACTGATTTCTCAGTTATCTGTCGGCTGGGTCAGCCCATCAAACCTTGGACGTAACGTTCGGTGTCGGTCTCGCGAGGACTTTGGAAGACTTGCGACGTCGCGCCGTGTTCTACCAACTGACCATTGAAGAAGAACATCGTCTGGTCCGAGATGCGCCGCGCTTGGCCGAGGTTGTGCGTGACGACGATCAACGTCAGCGCCGGCGTCATCGCGCGCAACATCTTCTCGACCGCCTCGGTCGAGATGGGATCGAGCGCGGACGTCGGCTCATCGAGCAAGAGCACCTCCGGACCCACCGCGAGAGCGCGGGCCAGGCACAGCAGCTGCTGCTGACCGCCCGAGAGTCGATAGGGCGAGTCGCCCAAACGGTCCTTCACGGCGTCCCAGAGGCCCACCTCGCTCAGGCGCATCTCCGCCACCACGTCCAACTGCTTGCCTCTCGCGATGCCGTGCGCCTTCACACCCGCCACGACGTTGTCGCGAATCGACATGGGGAAGGGGTTGGGGCGCTGGAAGAGCATGCCCACGCGCCGGCGAATGGTGAGCAGGTCCTGGTTGTCGCCCCAGATCGACTCGCCGTCGAGCAGAACATCGCCCTCGTGTCGGAAACCGGCCACGCGATCGTTCATGCGGTTGATTGTGCGCAGGAATGTCGATTTGCCCGAACCCGTCGGACCGATCAGCGCGGTAATGGTGCCGCGCTCGAAGTTCATGTTCACGCCCGAGAGAACGGTCTTGTCCCCGAACTTCAGGTTGAGACCCTTGGTCGCGATGACCTCGCGTGGACGATCGTGATCGGGGTCGAGGCGCGCCAATTCAGGATCGAGCTCGCCCGGCGCGACCTTAAACTTGCTGACCTCTTCCATGGCGTTCCTTGCTCGCAGCGTCAGAGCCAGCGTAAGGAAGCCACATGAACGGTGGGTGACAACAAGGTGTCACGAGATTGATTTCTGCGCTAGTCACAGCAGCTATCGCGCCACCCGCAGCCGCGACAGCGATAGTGAGCGTGCTCGGCGGACAACTCCGTGCCGCACTGGGGACACTCGGCGAAGACCGCCAGCGGATTGTGGCACTCGCGGGCGGGGGTCTCGGTGGCGTCGCGCATCTTCCCAGTATCGACGACGTGTCCTCACCTCGCAACGACCCCTGGGTGAACCTGTTCTAGGGTAAAAGTACCGAGAAACACGAGGTGTCATGCGTATTGGGGTTCTAACCGCCGGTGGCGACGCGCCCGGGCTCAACGCCGCGATTCGGGCCATCGGCCAGATGGCCTTTCGCGATGGACACCAGTTGATCGGCATCGCCAACGGCTGGCAGGGCCTCGCCACGCAGTTCGTCGAGCGTGAACTCACCTCGTCGGAACTCAACGGCATCGTCGGCGTCGGCGGAACCATCCTGGGCACCGCGCGCTACGACCTCGACAATCCCCCGGGCGGGCGCGAGCGCGTGCTGGCCACCATCGCCGACAACCTCGACGCCCTGGTGGCCATCGGCGGCGACGGCACCCAGCGAATCTCCCACTGGCTGGCCGAGCGCGGCGCACCGGTGGTCGGCGTGCCCAAGACCCTGGACAACGACCTCATCGGCACCGACTACTGCATCGGCTTTGACACCGCGATCTCACTGGTCGCCGAGTCGCTCGACCGGCTCTACACCACGGCCGCCTCGCATCACCGCGTCATGGTGGTCGAGACCATGGGACGCACCACGGGGTGGGTCGCCGCGATGGGCGGCCTCGCCGGCGGCGCCGACCTGATCGTGATCCCCGAGTTCCCCTACACGATGGACGAGATCATCGCCCACCTGGTCGCGCGCCGGGCCCGCGGGTACGCGTTCTCCATCGTCGTGGTCGCCGAGGGCGTCAACCTCGAAACCCTCGGAGGGCGCGAGACCGGCGAGATCAGCGGCGAGGGCGTGCGCGGCGTGCGCCTGGCGACGCGCGGCGTCGGCCAGTTCCTCAGCTCGCGCATCGACGGCCACGGCGGATTCGAGGTCCGCACCACGGTCCTCGGGCACCTCCAGCGCGGCGGCAGCCCGACGGCCTACGACCGGATCTGGGCGACGCGGGTGGGCGCGGCCGCCTACGACGCAGTCGCCTCGTCGCGCTTCGGCACGATTCCCGTCGTGCGCGGGGGCGACATCGAGCTCGTCGATCTCTCCGAGGTGGCCCACGGCCAGCGGCGCGTTCCCCGCCAGCTCTACGACCTCTGCGCGGCCTTCTTCTAGATCACCCCGCCACGGCCTCGCGGCGTTCGTGCCAGCGCGACATCGGGTGTCCGTGACACAACGTCCCAGTTAGGGGCCTAGTTGACCGACTCGATAGTGCGTGCGACAGAGCACCTGGTAGTGGACTGCCCCGTCGGACACATCGCCGAAGAAGAACTGGTCGCCCTCGCGCGCGACCACGCCGTTCACCACGCGGGCGTTGCACCTGCCGCGCTTGCCGCACCAGCACGACGAGGTGAGAGGCAGTTCGTGGGCCGAGTCGGCGATCGCGAAGAGTCGGGCCGAGCCCGGAAAGATATTGAGCAGGAAGTCCGCCGACAGTCCGAACGCGTGCACGTCGACGTCGTCGTCGTCGACGAGCCGCGCGAGCGCGTCGACCTGCTCGACGCTGGCGAACTGGACCTCGTCGATCACGAGGACCCGAATCTGGGCGTCGCGCAGGCGCGCGACGTGCGGGCCGAGGTCCTCGCCGGGGGCGATCGCCTCCGCGCTCGCCTCGATGCCGATCCGACTCGTGACCATGCCGTCGCTCGAGCGATCCCCGAACGTCCACAGCGCCACGTCACGACGACCTTCGCTCAGCTGCCAGCACAACTGCAGGGCCAAGGTTGATTTCCCCGCCGCCATGGTCCCGTAGGTAAATGTCAGTTCCGCCATGGGTCCTCGCTCACGAACGCCTCACGATAGCGCTGCGCGGGTCCCGTGGGCCACGCCAGGCGCCTGATTAGAGTGAGCCCATGACCTACAGCGTGCGCCCCGTCGCCTACATCCGCAACGACCGCAGCGAGGCCCTCGACGACAACTGGGACGACGTCGTCTCCACCGTCGAGCTCGCCGCCGACGTGCCCAGTGAGGCGCTCGTGGGCCTCGGGGACTTCAGCCACGTCGAGATCGTGTTCTTCGCCGACTGGGCCGAGGACGTGCCCCCGGCGCCCTGGCACCGCCACCCTCGCGGCAACCCCGATTGGCCCGACGTGGGCGTCTTCGCCCAGCGCAACAAGGACCGTCCCAACCGGATCCTGCTCACGACGGTCGCGATCTCCAACCTCGAGGAGCGCTCCTTTCAAGTGCGCGGCCTCGACGGCATCGACGGCACGCCGGTGCTCGACATCAAGCCGGTGTTTCGTTGGAGCGTGCCACGCGGAGAACTGCGCGCGGCTCCCTGGAGCGAAGAGCTCGGCGAGCACTACTTCTAGTCGGTCCGTCGCGGGGAGCTGGCGAGGAACGCGGTGATCTCCTCGCGGGTGGGACACGTGGCCGGGCCCACCCGCTCGACCGCCAGCGCGGCCGCGGCGTTGGCCCTCGTCGCGGCCTCGAGCGCGCTGGAACCGCGTGCGAACTCCGCGAGCAAGACGCCGTCGTGGGTGTCGCCCGCGCCGTTCGTGTCGAGGACCTCGATGACGAATCCCGCCACCTCGTGCACGTCACCTTCGCGGGTGGCGAGCAGGCAACCGCGCTCGTCGGCGTGGATCACGATGCCGCGCCGACCACTCACCGTGAGGAGAACCTCGATCACGTCGCCCATCTCCTCCTCACCCGAGAGCGCCATGGCCTCGACGGTGTTGAGCAGCAGCCAGTCGGTGCGCGCGAGCACGGGATCGAGGATCTTCGCGTCGATGTCGAGCACCCGAGGGGCGGGGTCGAAGGCCACCACCACGCCGGGGGCCAGTCCCGCGATCCACGCGGCGACCGCCGGGCCGATCTCGGGGTAGACGAGGCTGTAACCCGAGAGGAAGACGTAGTCTCCCTCGGCCGGCGCCACGGTGGCGAGTTCCGAGGGGGCGAGCGTGAGCTCGGCGCCAGGGGCGGTCACGAAGGTCCGCTCGCCACTCGCCTCCACCAACACGACGCAAAAACCCACGTCGAGATCGGAGGCGGACTGAATCGGGGTGTCGATGGCGAGCGACGCGAGGTCGTCTCGCGCGAGGTCGGAGAACGCCCCGTGACCGAGCCGACCGACGTAGGAGACGTCCAT
>JAJXXB010000110.1 GCA_021781315.1 Actinomycetes bacterium
CCGCTTACGCCTTTGGCACCTTCGCCGTCATCGCCCAGTGGTCAGTCGCCGCCGCGCTCATCCTCGCGGTCGTGATGCTGATCCTCACCCTGATTGGGGTGCGCCAATATCGCCGCAGGGATCCCGATGAGGAGATCATCTAGCGACGTCAACAACCAGGCCCCTTCGGCTACAGGCCCCTCCGCTTTTTGAGTCGGAGGGGCCTGGTTGTTTCTGTCCGCGTACTCGCTACCGTGACGGGTGATGGACGCCGCCAACCTTGAGATTCGCCCGAGCCACCACGCGACCGTCGGCGCCTTCGACGTGCGTCGCGCCCTGCCCCAGCGCGGGCGACGCACGGTGGGACCGTGGTGCTTCGCCGACCACATGGGTCCGGCGGACGTGCTCGAAGAGCACGGGCTCGACATCGGGCCGCACCCGCACACGGGGCTGCACACGGTGACCTGGTTGATCGAGGGCGAGGCGCTGCACCGTGACAGCCTGGGCTCGGAGCAGGTCATCGCCCCGGGACAGCTCAACCTCATGACGGCGGGCCACGGGGTCAGCCACGCCGAGGAGGCCACGGGACACTACTCGGGTCGTCTCGAGGGCATCCAGCTCTGGGTCGCCCAGCCCGAGGCGACGCGCCACGGACCCTCGGCCTTCGCCCACGTGGCCGACCCACCCCGCGCCGACGTGGGCGAGGGTGCGGCGACGGTCTTCCTCGGCACCCTCGCCGACGTGACGAGTCCCGCACACGTCGACGTCGACCTGGTGGGCGCCGAGCTCGATGTGCGCGGTGGCGCGCGTCTGGCGCTGCGCAAGGACTTCGAGCACGCGCTGGTCGTGCTCGAGGGCGCGCTCGAGCACCGCGGTGCGACGCTCACTCCGGGCAACCTCGGGATCCTTCCCCCGCTGGACGAACTCGAGGTTCACTCGCGCGGGAGAACTCGCGCGATCCTCATCGGCGGCGCGCCGCTCGGCGAGACGCTCTTCATGTGGTGGAACTTCGTCGCGCGCAACCGCGACGAGGTCACCGCCATGCGCGAGAGCTGGCAGCGGGGCGACGACCGATTCGGACACGTCGCCAGCACGCTGGCGCGCATCGACGCGCCCACCCCCTACTGGACGTAGGAGACCCTCCCCGCGCCTAACCTGAGGCCGTCACGACGAGGAGGACCGTCATACTCTCCGCTCTGCCCGAGAGCCTTTCTCAGACCTGGCCCCCCTTCGTCCTCGTCGTGGGGCTCCTCCTCATCGGCGTGGCGGCGGCCGACGACGGGCTCTTCGAGGCGTTGGGATCGCGCATCGCACGCGCGCCCGGCTCTCAGCTGGGCGTCTTTTCCATGATGATGGGTCTTGTCGCGGCGGTGACGGTCGTTCTCAACCTGGACACCTCGGTGGTGTTCCTCACACCGATCCTGCTGCACGTCGCGCGCCGACGCGGTGTCAACGAGACCGCCTACCTCTTCGGCGCGGTCTTCATGGCCAACGCCGCCTCACTCCTGCTGCCGGGGTCGAACCTGACCAACCTGCTGGTACTCGCGGCGCGCCACGGGCGCGGGGCGACGTTCGCCGCCACGATGTTCGCCCCGTGGTGTGCGGCGGTGCTCGTCACCTGGGGCGTCCTCGCGTGGTGGCGACGGGCCGACTGGGGCGCCGGCGCCGCGAGCGACGAGGACGTGACGCCCCTGCGCCTCGACGCGGGCGCCCTCGGCGTCGTGGCCGCGGTCGCGCTGATGCTCGCCGTGACGAACCCCGCGCCGGCGGTGTTGCTCGTCGGGGTCCTGGCGAGCGGCGCGCACGTCGTGCGCCGACGCTTTTCCGTGCGTCACGCACTCGACGCCCTGAGCCCGCTCACCCTCGCGGGCCTCTTCGTCGTCGCGCTCGGCCTCGGCGCGCTCGCGCGCACCTGGTCCGGCCCGGCGCGACTGCTCGGTGCGGTCGGCCCGTGGGGCTCGGCGGGGCTCGGCGCCGCGCTCTCGAACGTCGTGAACAACCTGCCGGCCGCGGTCATCCTGTCGGCGCGCGCGCCGGCGCACCCCTTTGCTCTCCTGCTCGGTCTCAACATCGGACCCAACCTGAGCGTGATCGGCGCGCTATCGGCGGTGCTGTGGCTGCGCATCGCGCGACACGAAGGGGCGACGCCGTCGGCGGCGACCTACTCGCGCGTCGGACTGGTGCTCGTGCCCCTGACCCTCGCGGCCGCGCTGGGCGCCCTCGCCCTCGTCACCCCGTCGGCGCTCTAGCGGACGCGGCCGGCGCACGCCGGTATCGTGGTGGGACATCAGACGCTCCGAGGGGCTAGAGGACGGCGCATGGACACCACCTGGTATCGCGACATCAACCACTTCGCGGTCCACACGGCCTGGCTGCACCCGGTGATGAAGCTCGCCGCCCTCGACGGCGTGGGCCTGTTCGGCGTGCTCGTCGTGCTGGGCTGGTGGTTCGCGCGCTCCTCGCGCCAGGCGCCGCGCGCGGTCGCCGCGGCCGTGTGGAGCGCCGCGGCGACGCTGCTCGCGGTGTGGGTGAATCAGCTCATCGTCAAGGCCGTCGCCCGTCCGCGGCCCTTCCTCTCGGTCACCAACGCCGAGGTGCTCGTGCACCGCTCCAACGACTACTCCTTCCCCTCGGACCACGCCGTCGCCGCCGGCGCGGCGACGATGGGTCTGTGGATCGTGGCGCACTACGCGCCGGCGATCGTGCGGCGCCTGGCGATCATCTCGACGGTCCTCGCCGTGCTGGTGGCCTTCGCGCGGGTCTACGTCGGCGTGCACTACCCCGGCGACGTCGCGGCCGGGCTCGCGGTGGGGGCGGTGGTCGCCGCCCTCGGCTGGCTGCTCATGCGCAACTGGCTCAGCAACATCGCGAGCTCGCTCGCCCAAAAGCGCGCCCTGCGGCCACTGATCATGGCGGGCCCGCGCTAGAGGCCGCGCCGCGGGTTCCTAGACTGAGCGATCGAGACGAGGAGTTCCATGGCCAGTGCCAGCGATTCAACGAGCCAAGCGAGCGCACCGCGCGGCGCACGCGGTCCCGGGATGGCGCTGATCGTGGTGCTGGCCCTCGCGGTGATCGCGAGCGGCTCCTTCGCCGCCTACGCGCTGAACCACCGCTCGACGAGCACGACGAGCCTGGTCCGCGTCACGGGGATCCCCTCGAACATCTCGACCGCGACCGCGAACCTGATGGCGCTCTCGCCCGTGCCGAAGCGCCCGGCGCCCGACTTCACCCTGACCGATCAGAACGGCCGCAGCTTCTCGCTGTCGAGCTTCAAGGGCCGCGCGGTGATCCTCGAGTTCATGGACCCCCACTGCACCGACATCTGCCCCCTCGTCGCCCAGGAGTACATCGACGCCTATCGCGACCTGGGCGCCGAGGC
>JAJXXB010000213.1 GCA_021781315.1 Actinomycetes bacterium
CAGCGTCGAGCGCGCAGCATCGCCGTGATGACGCGCGATACCGGTAAGACCGTGGCCGAGGCCGACCCCGAGGTGAGTGAGGCGATCGACTTCGTGCGCTACTACGCCGGATTCGCCGAGGGGGGAGCGTCGTCGCGACCACTCGGTGTCGTGCTGGTGGTGCCGCCGTGGAACTTCCCCTACTCGATTCCCACCGGCGGGATCGCGGCCGCACTCGCCGCGGGCAACGTGGTCATTCTCAAGCCCGCGCCCGAGGCCGTCGCCGTGGCGGCCGAGATCGCCGAGCAGTTCTGGGCCGGTGGCGTGCCGCGTGACGTCCTGCAGTTCGTGCCCACCCGTGACGACGACGTCGGTCGTCACCTGGTCACCCACGTCGGCGTCGACGCCGTGATCCTCACCGGATCGATCGACACGGCCCGCCTCTTCCTCTCCTGGAAGCCCACGCTGCGCCTGCTGGCTGAGACCAGCGGCAAGAACGCGATACTCGTCACCGCCTGCGCCGACGTCGACCAGGCGGTGCGCGACGTCGTGTCCTCGGCCTTCTCGCACGCCGGCCAGAAGTGCAGCGCGTCGAGCCTCGCCATCGTCGAGCGCTCGCTCTGGGAGGACTCCACGTTCGTCGCGCAGCTCACCGACGCCGTGACGAGCCTCGTCGCCGGCTCGGCGCGCGACGCGTCGACCGTGGTCGGGCCGCTGATTCGCCCGCCCGGTGAGGCGCTCGCGCGCGCGCTGACGTCGTGTGAGTCCGGTGAGAGCTGGCTGGTCGAGCCCCGCCAGCTCGATGTGGGGGGCTTCTCCTGGTCTCCTGGGGTGAAAGTGGGGATCGCACCGGGCTCGTGGAGCCATCTCCACGAGTGGTTCGGGCCCGTCCTCGGCGTCATGATCGCGCCGGACTTCGACACCGCGCTGCGCTGGCAGAACGAAGTGCCCTTCGGACTCACCGCCGGCATCGCGTCGCTCGACGAGGACGAGTGCGCGGCGTGGATCGACGGGGTCGAGGCGGGCAACCTCTACGTCAACCGCGGCGTCACGGGGGCCGTGGTGCGCCGCCAGCCCTTCGGTGGCTGGAAGATGAGCTCGGTGGGTCCGACCGCCAAGGCGGGGGGAGCACACTACGTCGACGCCCTTCGCGACTGGGCGCGGGTCGAGGACGCGGCCCGCGCACTCGAGGACGCGGCGCGCTGGCTTCGCGAGGAGGGTGGGGTGGCCCGTGACGTCTCCGGACTCGAGGTGGAGCGCAACGTCGCTCGCTTCCGTCGTCGCGGTCCCATCGTCGTGCGCGTCGCCGCGGACATCTCTGCGGTGGAGCGCGACTACCTCGTCGGCCTCCTCGATCTCTTGGGCGTTGACACGTCGATCAGTTGCGCCGCGCCGGTTGATGGGCTCGACGTGTCCGTCGAGGACGTGGCCGGCGTCGTGGCGCGCGCCCGCGGGGCGGCGCGGGCGCGCTGGCTGAGCGACGAGGCCGCACCGGTCCTCGAGCTGCTCGAGTCGGGGGTGAGCGTCGATTCTCGATCGCTGGCCCAGGCCGGTTCGGTCGAGGCGCCACGCTGGCTCTTCGAGCAGAGCGTCTCGATCACGCGCCACCGCTACGGCAACGTGCACGCCGGCCCACAACCCCGGTGCGATGGTTTGAGCAACGCGCGAACAACGCCATAGAGTTCCCTGAGACCTCACGCCGAGCGCAGCGAAATCCTGTGATTCGGGCGCGGGCGCCACTACGATTCCCCCATGCTGGCGCGCCGTACCCTCGTGTGCGCCCCCGTGGCACGTCGCCGGGCGCGATGAACTACCGCGCGAAGCCGCTGGGGCGTTCGCCACTCTCCGTCGGCCACCTGCTGAGCAGCCTCGGGCACCCACCGTTGCGCGAGCGGAGATACTGGTTCGCCCAGGCCATGGTCCTGATCGCGGTCGCGCTCTACTGGTTGGGCGACGACCTCTACGGGCACGACGTGATCGTGGTACCGGGCTTCGTGTGGGTCCTGTTGCTGCTGCTGCCCGCCGTCTACGCGGGGACCGCCTTCGGTCTCGCGGGCTCTCTCGGAGTGGCGTCGACCGGGGCACTCCTCACGATTCCGACGATCCTCGTGACCACTCACGAACGCGACCAGCTCTGGGGGGCCTGGAGCGACCTCGCGATCGTGGTGGTGGTCGCCGTCGTGGTCGGCCAGCGCTACGAGTCGATGCGCGCGAGCGTGGCCCAGGACGCGATCATCGACTCCTTCGCCATGGACGACCAACGGTTCCGTCTCGCGTTCGAGGACAACATGGCGGCCATGGCCGTGGTGGGACTCGACGGCAAGGTCCTGCGCGTGAACGACGCCCTCGTGGAGTTCCTCGAACGGCCCCGCGAACAGATCGTGGGCACCAGCATGATGGAGTTCACGCATCCCGACGACCTCGACAAGTCGATCGAACTCAACCGACGCCTCGACACGGGCGAGGCCGATCAGATCCGCATCATCAAGCGCTACGTGCGCGGCGACGGATCCATCGCGATCGCCGAGGTGTCCAAGTCCGTCGCCAAGGACGAATTCGATCGCCCCCTCTTCGCGATCACCTCGATCCGTGACATCACCGACCAGCAGGTCTTGACCGACCAGCTCGCCCACCAGGCGTTGCACGACTCGCTCACCGGACTGGCGAATCGGACGCTCCTGGGCGACCGGATGAACCACACGCTCGAGCGCGTGCGCCGACGCGGCGGCATGATCGCGATGTTCCTGCTCGACCTCGACAACTTCAAAGAGGTCAACGACACCCTCGGCCACCTGGTGGGCGACTCCCTCTTGTCGGCGATCGCGGGGCGCCTCGAGCGGATGGTGCGCTCCTCGGACACGGTGTCGAGATTTGGCGGCGACGAGTTCGTCTACTTCGCCGAGGACGTGGCCGACGTCAACGACGTGCACGCCATCGCGGCGCGCCTGCAGATGGCCTTCGCCGAGCCCTTCATCCTCTCGGGTCACGTCCTGCGCCAGGGGGTGAGCATCGGCGTCGTCGTCTGCGACGGCGAGCAGGGACGCACGGGTGACGACCTGTTTCGCGACGCGGACATCGCGATGTACGAGGCCAAGCGGCTCGGACGGGATCGTTACGTGGTCTTCGACAGCGAGATGAGCAAGCGTTCGTCACTGCACTTCAAGCTCTCCCAGGACCTCAAGCTCGCGCTGTCACGCCGCGAGCTCTCGATGCACTACCAGCCCTTCGTCAATCTCAACTCGGGTGAGGTGCTCGGTTTCGAGGCCCTGATGCGGTGGCGCCACCCGGACGAAGGGCTGGTCTCGCCCGAGGTCTTCATTCCTCTGGCCGAGCAGAGCGACCTCGTGCGCCACCTGGGCGTGTTCGCCCTCGAGACGGCGACCTTCGAGGGCGCGCAGTGGCGCGAACTCAGTCCCACGGTCGACGGACCCTACATCGGCGTCAACCTCTCGGCACGCCAGTTCCACGACCCGAACCTCTTCGAGGTCGTCAAGCGCGTCCTCTCCGAGAGCGGACTGGCCGCGAACCGACTAGCGCTCGAGGTGACCGAGAGTGTGGCGCTCTCCGACGTCGACACGACGATCGGCGTGCTCGACCAGCTCAAGCGGCTCGAGGTCGTGACCGCACTCGACGACTTCGGCACGGGCTACTCGTCGCTGGCCTACCTCGCACGACTGCGGCCCGACGTGATCAAGATCGACCGCAGCTTCATCGGCGCCGCGCTGGATTCGACCTTCGCTGAGCGGGTGCTCGAGTCGCTGATCACGCTGTGCCACCGGCTCGACATGCTGGTGCTGGCCGAAGGGGTCGAGACGGACCGCCAGCTCGCCCTCTTGCGCGAGATGGGCTGCTCGCTGGGTCAGGGCTTCCTCTTCTCGCCGGCGGTTCCCGCCGACGAAGTGCGTGAGCTGCCCCGACTCGTCACGACGCGTTGGCAACGCGCGAGTGCGGACGTGGGCGTGTCGGGCGCGACGACGTAGTTCGCGGTCGCGGTTCGACGAGCGCGAAACCGCGCCTCACGAGGGCTGGAGTCGGGGCACGCCCGTGCGAATACGCGCGCTCGAGGTGTCGTGGGCAGCGCCTTTGGTAGGGTTGCTTCCGATCGATTGCGTGGTCGGTCAGCGCCCGTCCCCGGGCCAGTCACGAAGGAGTGAAGGTGAAGGTTCTCGTACTCGGGGGAGACGGCTTCTGCGGTTGGCCGACATCACTGCACCTGTCCGACGTGGGACACGACGTCACCATCATCGACAACCTGAGCCGACGGGCGATCGACCTCGAGCTCGAGGTGGAGTCTCTGACCCCGATCCGGCCCATCGGCGAGCGGATCCGCGTCTGGAAGGAGCTGTCGGGCCAGGAGATCGGCTTCGTCAACCTGGACCTGGCCACCGAGTACGACCGCTTCGAGAGCCTGCTGCGCGACCTGCGCCCCGACGCCATCGTGCACTTCGGCGAGCAGCGCAGCGCGCCCTACTCCATGCGCTCGATCGCGGCCAAGCGCTACACCGTGGACAACAACGTCCGCGGCACCCACAACGTGCTCGCCGCCATCGTGGCCTCGGGACTCGACATCGCGCTGGTCCACCTGGGCACGATGGGCGTCTACGGATACGGCTGGTCGGGCTCGGCACCGATCCCCGAGGGTTATCTCACGGTGAAGGTCCCCACGCCCGACGGTGACATCGAGCGCGAGATCCTGCACCCGGCGAACCCCGGTTCCGTCTACCACCTCACCAAGACGCTCGACCAGCTGCTCTTCACCTTCTACGCGGCCAACGACCAGATCCGCATCACCGATCTGCACCAGGGCATCGTCTGGGGCACCCAGACCCCCCAGACCGCCCTCGACGAGCGCCTCATCAACCGCTTCGACTACGACGGCGACTACGGCACGGTGTTGAACCGCTTCTTGATGCAGGCGGCCATCGGACATCCGCTCACCGTGCACGGCACCGGCGGCCAGACCCGGGCCTTCATCCACATCCGTGACACGGTGCGCTGCATCCAGATCGCCCTGGAGAACCCGCCGTCGCGCGGGGACAAGCCGATGGTCTTCAACCAGGTGACCGAGACCTATCGCGTGCGCGACCTGGCCGAGCTGATCGCGCGTCTGACGGGCGTCGAGATCGCGAACCTGCCCAACCCGCGCCGCGAGGCGGCCGAGAACGAGCTCAACGTGAGCCGCGACCGGTTCATGGCCCTCGGTCTCAACCCGACGTACCTCTCTGAGGGGCTGCTCGAGGAGGTGCGCGACGTGGCCGAGAAGTACCGCAACCGCGCCGACACCACCAAGATCATCGCGCGATCGACCTGGCGCGCCGGCATGGAGACGTCGCCCGACCTGATGAAGAACTAGCCGGTACCCCACGGCGCCTCCGGGCCGTGTGAGAATCGGCGTATGCCACCCATCTACGAGTACCACCGTCACCCCCGCGTCGGCGAGCTAGCCAAAGGCGAGCCCGTCAAGTCCACCGACGTGCGACGGCTCAACCATCCCAACTTCTTCGTGCGCTTCAACTCGCGCTTCGGGTTGAAGATCACCCTGATCGTGGGCACCATGTGGGCCGCGTACCTCTTCACGATCCTCGCGCTCTTCGCCCTGCCCTCGGCGATCCACCAGGGGGTCTACTACGTCATCGTGTGGCTCTCGTCGAGCTTCCTGCAGTTGGTGCTGCTGCCCATCATCATCGTGGGTCAGAACATCCAGGCGGCCACCGCGGACAAGCGCGCCGAGGACACCTACAAGGACGCCGAGGCCGTCTTGAAGGAGTCCGAGGAGATCCAAAAGCACCTCCTCGCCCAGGACCAGGTGATCTCGGACATCCTGGCGCACCTGGCGACGCTCGCGTCCGCGCCTACCGCGCCCCCCGCGCCGACGGCGTAGCGTGGCGGGGTGGATCTCGCCGCCCTGACCACCCTCTCGACGAACGTGCACCGCGGGGTGGCGCTACCCATCGCCCGCGCCGTCGTGATCGTCATTCCCCTCACCCTCCTGGGCGTGTTCTGGTGGCTGCGCAGACACCGTTGACCTACCTGCCCGTCGACGCTCGCGGCTGGCGCCTGGCGATGGGGATGCGGCCACTCGCCCCCGAGCGGTGGCTCGAGGTGGACGAGAACCGTGACCACGAGTTGGCCCTCAAGGCCGAGCTCCTCGCGAACGCTCGTGCGACGGTCCTCGCCCTCACCGGCGCGGGCGAGGACGCCTGCCACGAACTCTTGGAGGAGGTGACCGCGTCACTGCGCGACTTCCATGGCGACGTCGCGGTCAGCGTCGACGAGTCCGAGCACCCCCTCGTCGCGGCCAGCCGGCTCGTCCAGGAGGACCTGTGCGTGCTCGAGTACGACGGGGAGTGGCGCCTGGTGGCGGCCTGCGTGTGCTTCCCCTCGCGCTGGAGCCTGGCGGAGAAGATCGGCACGTCCCTCGACGCGATCCACGCGCCGGTGCCGGGTTACGACGCGTCACTGGCGGCGCCGACGCGCGGGGTCTTCGACCGGCTCGAACCCGAGAAGTCCTTCTGGCGCCTGAACTGGACGCTGCTCGACAACCCCGATCTGCACCAGCCCGGCCCCGTGCGCGTTCCGGGCGGGTCCAATCCCGAGGACTGGTTCTTTCGCGTCGAACGCCAGACGATCCGCCGCCTCGCGCGCAGTCGCGCGGTCGTCTTCACGATCCGCAACTACGTGACTCCACTGTCGAACCTGCTCGGCAACGAGACGTTCACCGAGAACCTGCTGCACGCGCTGCGCACCGCCCCGCCCGCCACGCGCGAGTACAAGGGCTGGGGTGACATCGCCGAGCGACTCGCCGCGAGGATCGGCCGATGAGAGGGCGCCTCGGCGCGCTGGTGGTGGTGGCTCTGTTCGCGACGGCGCTACCGGCCGGTGCCGCTCGCAACCCGGGTCTTCCCAACGCACGCCTCACGCCGGGGGCGACGAATCCGGCGGTGCGCCAGGCGACGATCCATTCGACGATCTGCGTGCCGGGCTACTCGTCGTCGGTGCGCCCGAGCGAGTCCTACACCGAGCGGCTCAAGTTCGCCCAGCTCGACGGCGGCTACAACCTGCGCGGCGACACCCGGGCGTCGCACTACGAAGAGGATCACCTCATCCCTCTCGAGGTGGGTGGCAGTCCGACGTCGGTGAAGAACCTCTGGCCCGAACCGCGCGATATCCCCTGGGGCGCGGCGAAGAAGGACGCCCTGGAGAACCGCCTCCACGCGCTCGTCTGCTCGGGGGCGGTGCCCCTGGCCACGGCCCAGCGAGTGTTCGCGACGAACTGGATCGCCGGGTATCAGCGCTACGTCGGCTAGCGCGCCAGCAGGTCCTTCGCGATTGCCACCACCTGCATCTCGTCGGTGCCGGCGTAGATGCGCAGCACCCGCGCGTCGCGGCTGAGCTGCTCCACGCGGTACTCGGTCACGTAGCCGTTGCCGCCGAAGACCTGGATGGCGTCATCGGCGACCTGGCAGGCGGCCTGGGCGGCGTAGAGCTTCATGGCCGAGGCCTCGGCGAGCGTGGGCGTCGCGCCCGCCAGGCTGCGCTCGACGTGGGCGAAGACGAGGTTGGCCACGTTGACGCGCGCGACCTCCATCTGGGCGAGCTTGAGTTGGACGAGCTGGAAGTCGGCGATCGGCGTGCCCCAGAGCGTGCGCGTCTTGGCGTAGTCCACGCTCAAGCGCAGGCACTCCTCGATGATCCCGAGCGCCATGGCGGCCACTCCCGCGCGCTCGGTGACGAAGTTGTCCTTGGCGCTGGCGCGCCCGCCGCCGCGCGGCGTCTCGGACTCGCCGAGCAACCGGTCGACGCCGACGCGGACGTCGCTGAGAAAGACGTCTCCGGTGGGCGAGGCGTGCTGGCCCATCTTGCGCATGGGCGCGCGCTGGTCGAGCCCGTCCATCCCGGCGTCGAGCACGAAGGTCAGCACGGGCCGCTGGCGCGCGTCGAGGCCCGAGCCGTCGTCGAGCTTGGCGTAGAGGACGATGGTGTCGGCGTAGGGCCCGTTGGTGATCCAGGTCTTCTGGCCGTTGAGGACGTACCCGCCCTCCACGCGCCGCGCGCTCGTGCGCATGCCGCCCAGGGCGTCCGATCCCGAGTCGGGCTCGGTCAGGGCCCAGGCGCCGACCTTGTCGAGGCTGACGAGGTCGCGGCCCCAGCGCTCCATCTGCGCGGGCGTGCCGAGCTTGTTGATGGTGCCCGCGGCCAGGCCCACCGAGACGCCGAGCGACGTGACGAGTCCCGGGCTCACCCGGCACAGTTCGATGGTCGAGAGCAGCGAGGCCGACGGGTCTGAGGGGCCCTCGCGCTTCTCGGCGCCGTCCACCTTGCGCGCGAGGGATCGCTCGAAGGACTCGAGGGCCATCTCGCGGATGCCGAAGGTGCGATAGAGCAGGCGCAGCACCTCGTAGGGCGGCTCGCCGTTGTGCTCGAGGTCATCGAGGCGTGGGCGAACCTGCTCGTCGACGAAGCGGCGAAGCTCCGCGGCGATCGCGCGGTGCTCCGGCGACCACTCGTGCACGGCCCTAGGCCTCCCAGCTGACTCGCTTCAGGGTGTTGCGGTCCGTGTGCATCACGACGGTCGGCGACTTCTTGTGCTCGATCACCGTGGTCTCGTCGTAGGAGAAGGTGTCGCCGTCGATCGTGATCGTCACGTCGAAGCGGGTGGTGTGGGCGATGCGGTCCAGGTACGGGTTCGAGAGGATGCCGTAGATGTTGGACCCCAGAACCGACTCAAGGCGAAAGGACGTCGCGTCGGGCTCGACGGTGCCGCCGGCGATCAGGGTCTGGGCGCGCGGGATCATGAAGCAGCGCATCACCTGCTTCTCGGCGGCGTCCCACATCCAGTAGCCGACCTCGGTGTGAAAGGGCAGGTCCTCGCCCTCGCGGTAGATGGCGGTGCGGTAGTCGAGGCCGTAGAGGTGCTGCTCGCCGTTGTCGACCGGACCGAAGTTCTTGAAGGTGGTCTTCTCGCGGTACGGGGTCTCTTCGATCTTGCCCTCGATGTTGTGGTACGAGACGTCGAGGCCGTCGTAGCCCGACTCCCAGGTGCCGATGAGTCCGGCGAGCGGTCCCCACTCTTCGAAGGCCATGTTGATCTCCTTTGCGGGCGCGCCTCGCCCGAGGATCATTCTAGGACTCGGCGAGTACCGAGCCCGAGGGACTCCTTGCGTCGAGGGCGTCGAGGGCGCCGAGGTGGGTCAGTCCCACGAGCACGGGCGCGATCGCCAGCCAGGCCTGCGCGTGGGCCTCGGCGACGAACAGGGTCAGAATGATGGCCTCGGCGACGACGCGTCGCGTGGGCCAGCGCCCCTCGAGGGCCTCGCCGAGCAGTCCCGAGACGAAGAGGACGTTCAACCCCGGCACGAACGCCGCCGGCGTCCAGCGCCCGAGCAGCGCCCGCGCACCGAGCGCGTAGAGGACGCTACCCAGGGTGAGAAGTCCGATCGCGAGGTCCGAGGCCGCCAGGGCGAACCACGTGGGCGAGGGGTGCGCGGTGCCGGGCCAGTGCGCGAGAATGCTGACGAGCAGCCCGAGTCCCGCGAAGAGGCTCACTACGCCGTAGCGGCGAAGGTACGCCGGCGCCGAACCGTAGGTCGCCACCGTCACTGGTCGCGCGTCGTAGGAGCGCGTGGTATCGGACCACTCGGTACCGGTCCACACCCGCCACTGGCGTTCACCACCTGGGTCGGGGTACCAGCCCGGCGGCGCGGGCGACGTCGCGGAAGTCATGGCGGTAGTCTCCCATACGAGTAGGGGGAAGGATACGGCGATGACGTACGTGCGAGGCGCGGCGGCGCCCACGTCGGGGGACCAGGACCGCGCACCACTGGACACGTCGGTGCTCGACAGCGCGCTCGAACGCGTGGCGGCTTCCGCCACGGCGTGGGCCACCGTGACCCCACGCGAACGTGCCCGCCTGCTCGAGCGCGTTGTGGCCGACACGATGGCCGTCGCCGAGGAGTGGAACGACGCGGCCTGCGCGGCCAAGGGGCTCGATCCCCAAGGCCCCGACGGCGGCGAGGAGCTCTTCAGCGGCGTGGGGACGTTCGTTCGCATGGCCCAGGCCCTGCGTCAGTCGATGCTCGACATCGCAGGGTCGGGACGCCCGCGCTACCCCGGTCCCGTCCACCACCGACCGGGCGAACGCCTCGCAGTCCAGGTGATGCCGGCCACCGTCTTCGATCGCATCTTGTACGCGGGCGTGACGGCGGAGGTCTGGATGGAGCCGGGGGTGAGCGAAGACGAGGTGCGCGCGACCCAGGCCGCGGCCTACCGCGATCCGCTGGCCGCCGCCGGCGTCGCCCTCGTCCTCGGCGCCGGCAACGTCGCCTCGCTCGGACCGCGTGACGTGTTGAGCAAGCTCTTCGCCGACGGCAAGGTCGTCGTCTTGAAGGCGAACCCGGTGAACGACTACCTCGTTCCCTACTGGGAGCGGGCCATGGCCGCGCTGATCGAGGGCGGGTTCCTCGCCATCGTCTCTGGCGGAGCCGAGATCGGGACCTACCTGACGGGCCACGACCTCGTCGAGGAGATCCACGTCACGGGAAGCGACAAGACCCACGACGCGATCGTCTTTGGAACCGGCGAGGAGGGCGCGCGGCGCAAGTCCGCGCGCGATCCGCTCATCACGAAGCCGGTGACCTGCGAGCTCGGCAACGTCTCACCGGTTGTGATCGTTCCCGGTACGTGGAGTGACGCCGAGATCGCGTACCAGGCGGCCCACGTGGCGACGATGCTCGTGAACAACGCGGGCTTCAACTGCCTGAGTCCGCGCGTGCTGATCACTCACGCCGGCTGGGCCCAGCGCGAGGCGTTCCTCGCGGCGCTCGAGGCCACGTTCGCGGCGATCCCCACGCGACGTGCCTACTATCCCGGAGCCCAGGCGCGCTGGGACTCCTTCGTCGCGGCGCACCCCGACGCGCACCAGATCGGCGACGCGTCCGGAGAGAACCTTCCCTGGACCCTGGTGCGCGACGTCGACGCGAGTGACACGGCGCACATGTGCCTCAACGTGGAGGCCTTCTGCTCTCTGACCAGTGAGACCGCGCTGGCGGCCGACTCGCCCGCCCAGTTCGTCGAACGTGCCGTGGACTTCTGCAACGAGGTGGTGTGGGGAACGCTCTCGATGACGATCCTGGCCGATCCGCGCACGATGAAGGACCCCGTGACCGGTCCGGCGATCGAACGGGCGGTCGCCGACCTGCGCTACGGCTCCATCGGCGTGAACTTGTGGCACGCGATGAGCTTCGCGTTCTCGACCACCACCTGGGGCGCGTACCCGGGACACGACATCACCGACATCCAGTCGGGCACCGGCTTCGTCGGCAACGCCTATCTCTTCGCGCGGCCTCAGAAGTCCGTGGTGCGCGGCCCGTTCGTCTCGCGCCCGGCGCCGCCGTGGTTCGCGACCAACGCCCACGGCGGCACCGTCATGCGCAAGCTGCTGGCCTTCGAGGCTCGTCCCTCCTGGTCGCGGCTGCCCGGACTGCTGGCCGCCGCGATGCGGCGCTAGTCGGACAGCGCCACCAGGGTGCTCGCGCCGATCGCGGCGCAGGCGTGGCCCGCGCAGGCCGCACCGATCAGGGGTTCGGGCACGTAGTCGAGGGAGAGGGCGTGAAGGCGCCGCTCGTACACGCGCGCGAGCGATCCTGACCCGTTCGAGGTTTGGCCCGCCACGACGCAGCGCGTCAGGTTCGAGCAGGCGATCGCGCGCGTCGACGCGGGCAGTGCGAGAGTCGTCCACGTCGCGCCGAAGTCGCGGCTGCGCACCAGGGCGGCGCCGCCGCCTTGGGCCAGGCCCGCGCAGTGCGCGGACCAGCAGGTGAGGTCACTGAGAGAGCGCCACGCCCCCGGGACGGCCGACGTGGTCCACGTCGCGCCGGCGTCGTTCGTCGACTCGAGTAGAACGGACGACGCGGTGCGCGCCGCGACGAGACAGGCGTTGGTCGAACACGCGAGGGCCGTGACGGTCGCGTTCGCCGTCCAGGGCATCGCCACGGGCGTCGTCCACGTCGCGCCCGCGTCGAGAGTGAAGGCGAGTCGGGCGGCGCCCACGACGCTGGTCGAGTCGACGAGGGCGCACGCGACGTCGCTCGAACACGACAGCGCGCGCACGTCCTGGGCGCCGGCGGGCGCACTCACCGGGCTGATCGCGCGCGTCGTCGCGTCGTAGCGCCACAGGAACGTCCCCGCGGGCTGCGCGCCGCCGACGAGGCAGGCCGTCGCGGCGCACGAGATCGCCTCGATGCGCGCGGAAGTAGCCGACGGGGCCGTCAGCGCGCGCCACGGGCCACGGGGTCCGCGGTCCTCGGCGACCGTGGTGAGGCCGGCGACTCGATTCGACGCGCCGATCGCCAAACAGGTGCCGTCCGTCGTGCAGCCGACGGCGGAGAGCGGCACCTCGATGCTCGCCGAGGGGACGCCGGTGACCGGAGGGGCGACCACCGGTGAGGACCCGCAGGCCGACAGGGCCAGCGCGCACGTCACCAGGATCCCGGCCTGGCGGCCCCTCCGCAGAATCCTCATCGCACTCATTCTCCCCGGGGCGTCGTGGCGTTGCTCGCTGGGACGATGTTACGAGGCGTGGGTAGCGCCGCCGACGCACTCCCAGACCTAGCCTTGACCTCGTGAGCTGGGTCGACCTCTTCATTCTCGCGGTGATCGCGCTCGCGGGGCTGCGCGGCTGGGTCGCGGGCGCCCTGCGACAGGTCGGCGGTCTGGTCGGATTCATCGTGGGCTTTCTGCTGGGCGTGCAGTTCGCTCCCGCGCTGGCGACGCGCATCACGCAGTCCGCGTGGCGCCCGGGAATCGCGATCGGTCTCATCCTGGGGTTCGCCTTCGTGGTCTCCTCGCTCGGACACCTCGGTGGAGCGGCGGTGAGTCGCGCCCTGCACGCGGTCAAGCTCGGGCTCGTCGACCGTCTGGGCGGCGTCGTGGTCGGCGTGATCGGATCGTTGTTGCTGTGCTGGATGGTGGCGGGGCTCCTCGCCTCGACGGCCTGGGGGTCGCTCGCGGCGGGCATCCAGAACTCCGCGGTGCTGAAGTTCCTCGACACGACCCTGCCGCCGGTACCCGCGGTCGAGGCCCGCGTCCAGGCGCTCTTTCGCGGCGTCGACTTTCCCAACGTCTTCGCGACGCTGATTTCGCCGATGCCGCCGAGCACCGGCCCGGTCACGCTCGGACCCCTTCAGCCGAACCTCGCCCAGCCCACGTCGGTCGTCAAGATTCTCGCTGGCGGGGGCTGCTCCTTGAACCACGAGGGCACCGGTTTCTTCGTCGCGCCCCACGAGGTCGTCACCAACGCGCACGTGGTCGCCGGTTCGCACGAGGTGACCGCGGGCGGCTCACTCGCGCGCGTGGTGCTCTTCGACCCGCTTCAGGACCTCGCCGTGTTGCGCGTGCCCGACCTGTCGGAGACCGCGCTCGCCATCGACAACCAGGTGCCGGCTCCGGGCACCTCCGCTCGCGTCGTGGGCTTTCCCCTCGACGGCACGCGCACCGGCGCCCCGGCGGTCGTGCGCGGCAACGTCTCGGGTCAGGCCCGCGACATCTACAACCGTCAGCTCTTCACGCGCACCCTCGAGGTCGTCAGCGTCGACGTCCAGCCGGGCAACTCCGGCAGTCCGCTCCTCGTGAAGGGTCGCGTTGCGG
>JAJXXB010000143.1 GCA_021781315.1 Actinomycetes bacterium
TGCCGGTGCTCTTCGCGCGCACCCGCGGGGGCTCGATGGTGGCGCTCTTCATCACGATGATGGGCTTCTTTGGCGTCTCGCTGCTGCTCGCCTACTACCTGCAGAACGAGCTCGGCTACTCGCCGCTTCGCACCGGCATCGCCTTCTTGCCGATGGTGATCGCGCTCGGTCTCTCGGCGATGCTCGCGAGCGCGCGGATCCTCGCCGTCTCGGGACCGCGGCCGCTGATCCCCGCGGGGATGCTGCTCGCCGGGCTGTCGATGGTGCTCTTGACCCGCCTGCCCGTACGGGGCAACTACTTCGGCACGGTCCTGCCGGGCCTGATCCTGCTCGGGCTCGGCCTCGGGCTGATCTTCGCCCCGGCGACCGCGAGCGCGACGGCGGGCGTCGCGGCGTCACGGGCCGGGGTGGCGTCGGCGATGGTGAACTCGTCTCAGCAGATCGGCGGATCGGTCGGCACGGCGCTGCTCAACACCATCGCGGTCACCGTCACGGGCCGGGCCTTCACCCACGCGCCGGGCCCATCGCCGATCGCCCGGGCGGCCACGTCGGCACTGCACGGGTACTCGATCGCGTTCTGGTGGGCGGCGGGGATCTTCTTTGCGGGCTCGCTCTTCACCGCGATCGTGCTCGAGTCGGGTGCGCCCGAGCTCAGCGCCGACGGCGCGGCCGGCGCGTAGGGTCAGCCCAGCGCGTAGGTCACCCGCACCGTGACCGAGACCGACTGGGTTCCCGGCTGCACGGGCGGCGCGGCGGCCTTCGCGGCGGAAGCGGCGTAGAAGCCGGGTTCGACGAAGGGCTGGCTGACCTCGTTGTCGACGATGTGGGTAACCGCGCCGAGGGTCGCCGAGGCGGCACCGGCCAGCTGGGCCGCGGCGCGCTTCGCGTTGGCCATGGCCCTGGCGCGAGCGCGTTCCATCACGCTCGACCGGTTGGTGATCGAGTAGGTGATGCCCGAGAGCTGGGCGGTGTTGCCGGCGGCGCCGAGCGCGGCCCCGATGAGCCGTCCGGCGTGCGCGACGTGGTGGCTGGTCACGGTGAGCTCGTCGTAGACCTGGTAGCCCGTGACCTGGCCGTGGGCGTTGGTGACGCTTGACACGTTGAGCCCCGAGGTGGCGAGTCCGGACCGCGGCTCGCCGGCGGCGAGCAGGGCCGACTCGACCGCGCGCGTGCGGGTGTTGTTCGCCGCGAGCGCCGCGGCCGTGGAGGCGTTCGTCGTTGAGACCCCGATCGTGAAGGCGACGGTGTCGGGCACGCCCGAGGCGCTCGCCGAGCCGGTGACCTCGATGGAGCCCGGGGCGTGCGTGCGCCCGACGGCGTAGCCGACGCCCACGAGGGCGGCGATGATGACCAGCGTCACCAGCACCGTGGCGACGACGCGAATGACTCGACCAATGGCGGACATCGGACCTCCTTCAATTCCCACCAGGTGCTGTCCGGCCGGGTCGGTTTCTAACCCGTCACCGCGGGCCTCAGATCAGCGGCCAGGGGTAGGGCGGCCAGTCGCGGTCCTCGTCGGGGGTGGGGTAGCGGCTCGACTCGACGAGCGCGCTCGCGCGGTTGAGCGCGAGGGCGACCTCGTGGGGCGCGAGCCACGGGCGAAGCGACGCGCCGTCGCCGCGGGCGAAGCGGTCGATGCGCTCGAGCAACGCCCCGTCGACCCGCAGCCCGGCGTACTCCCAGACCACGGTGCGCAGCTTGTCCTCCTCGTGAAAGCACAGGCCGTTGTCGATGGCCCAACACCGAGATCCGTCGTAGAGGACGTGGCCGGCCTTGCGGTCGGCGTTGTTCGCCACGACGTCAAAAGCGGCGAGCGTGGCGAACCACTCGTCGAACTCGGGGCGCTCGCGCAGCGTGAAGTAGTGGTCGTCACTCGCATCCTCGACCCACCACTGCAGCGAGCCGGGCCCGAAGGGCGCGTCCTCGCGCGCGACCGTCGTGGGCACGAGGTCGGTCGCCAGCACTGCGTCGAGCTCGGAGGCGGCGACCTCGCGGCGCCACAGGCCGTCGGGGAAGTCCCAGAGCGGCCGTTCACCGGCCTCGGCCTTGTAGCAGGCGAGGGCCTGCGCGTCGCCGAGGCGAACGGTGACGAGCAGGGCCTGGTTCGAGGAGCCCGCGACGCGGCCCTCGACCGTGATCGCCCCGTTAACGAGGAGCTCGCGCTGCTCGGCGCGTCGCACGGCTAGACCTTCGGCGCGCGGTGCCCGTTGGTGCGCGGGCAGTCGTGGCCTCGCGGGTCGAGGGGGCCGCCACAGAGCGGGCACGGCGGCCGTCCCGCCTCGACCAGCCGGGTGACAGCGATGGCGAGGCCCCCCGCCCACTCCTTGGTGAGGGTCAGCTCGAGGGTGTCCTCGCCCTCGCGCGACTCGACCGTGACGCCGATGGTGTCAGTGTCCTCGTCGACCGCGACGGTGATGTCACCGGCCTCGAAGTCCGATTCGAACTCGTCCTCGAGAGACAGGTCGTCGGGCAGGTGGCCCGGCCGGCCCAGGGTGTGCAGCACCTGGGCGATCCACTCGGCGAGCGCGGCGAGCTGCTGCTTCTCGCACTTGACGACGATGAGGCGCCGGCCCTGTCGGGCCTGGAGCAGGAACCGGCGCTGGCCAACCTCGCCGTGGGCGCCGACCATGACCCGGTCGGGGGCGTCAAAGACGTAGTTCATCGGCCCAGCACCTCCGCGATCGAGCCCGCGCTGTTCACACACAGCACCACGGGCTGGTCGCCGAGCGCGATCGCGCTGATCGAGCAGGTCGAGATCATGGTGCGCTGGAAGAGGTCGAGGGGCACGCCCTGGGCGAAGGTGACCGCCGCCTTGATGGGGTCGGCGTGGCTGACGAGCACGACGGTCTCGCCGTGGTGCGCGCTAGCCACGCGCTCGATCGTCGTCCACATGCGGTGCTGCATGCCAGCAAAAGACTCGCCGCCGGGGAAGGTGAAGGTGCTCGGGGCGTGCTGGACGGCGCGCCACTCGCGGGTCCGGCGCAGCCGCGACAGGGACTGGCCGGTCCAGTCGCCAAAGTCGCACTCGAGCAGGCCGCGATCGGCGCGCACGCGAAGCCCGAGCGCGCGCGCGATCGGCGCGGCGGTCTCGCGGGCGCGCTCGAGGGGCGAGCAGTAGAGGGCTATTGGTGCGGTGGCGAGCTCGGCGAGTTGCGCGCCGACCCGCTCGGCCTGGGCCCGGCCGCGCTCGCTCAGGTGCAGGCCCGGCGCCCGGCCCGGCAGGACCGAGCCCGTCGTGGGCGTCTGGCCGTGGCGCACGAGCAGGACCCGGGTGGCGGCGGGGCGCGTCACGAGCGGCGAATCGGAATGAGGCGCGGCTTCGGGTCGGCCGTTTCGGGCCAGCGC
>JAJXXB010000138.1 GCA_021781315.1 Actinomycetes bacterium
GTCGGCCATGCGTCAGGGGTTCTGGCTGACGGGCGCGGGCGTCTACGTCTTTTGGAACCTGGCGACGCTCGCCGGCGCGCTCGGCGCACGCGCCCTCGGGGACCCCTCGCACTGGGGGCTCGACGCCGCGGTGCCGGCGGCCTTCCTCGCCCTGGTCTGGCGCCGGCTCGAGACCACCTTCCTGCGCGGCGTCGCGGCGGCCTCGGTGGCGTTCTGTCTCGTGGTGACGCCGTGGCTGCCGGTGGGGCTACCCATCGTGGCCACGACCCTGGTGGCGGTGGCGGCGGGGTGGCGCGAGCGTGGCTAACTGGATCGTCGTCGCGGGCACCGGGCTGTTGGCCTTTTTGCTCAAGTACCTCGGGCACCTCGTGCCCGAACGCTGGCTCACGAGCGCGCGCCTGCAACGCGTGAACGCGCTGGTGCCGATCGCACTACTCAGCGCCCTGGTCGTGGCCGAGGGACTCGTCGTGAAGGCCCACGTGGTGATCGATCACCGCGTCGCCGGCCTGGCCGTCGCGTTGGTCGCCCTGATCGCGCGCGCGCCGTTTCCGGTCGTCGTCATCGCGGCCGCGCTGGCGTCGGCGCTCGTGGTGCACTTCGCCTAACCGGCGAGGGCGACTCCCAGGACGAGGGCGAGGATCGAGCCCAGCGCGGAGACGCCGGCGTACATGCCGCGCGCGCTGGCGCTCGTGGCGTGGGTGTGGCGATAGGCGCCGTATCCGGCGACGAGCACGCAGATCATCTTCACCGAGAAGGCGATCATCCAGCTCGCGGCGATCGTGCCGTGGGCGACGGCGAGGTAGTTCCACACGCCGGTCGCGACGAGCGTCCAGAACGCGGGCCAGCTCATGCGGCCAAAGGCGCGCGCGACCTTCAGAGTCGCGCCCTCGCCGAGCTCGCGCACCGTGGGGATCAGGCCGGCGAGCACCAGTGTGCCGCCGACCCAGATGGTGGCCGCGAGCACGTGCAGGCTGAGGCGAAGAATCGTCAGCCAGTCCGCCAGCGAGAGGGTGGTGGCGCTCACTGGCCCGTCCACACCGGCGGACGCTTCTCGGCGAAGGCGACGGCGCCCTCGAGGGCGTCGGCGCTGCGTCCGATGGCCCCGAAGGCCTCGTCGTTCACCTTCCAGGACTCGGCCTCGGTCAGTTCGAGCGCCTCGCGCATCACGCGCTTGGAACTGCGCACGGCGAGGGGCGCGTTGGCCGCGACCGCCTCGGCGAGGGCGAGCGCGCCGTCGAGG
The DNA here is from genome assembly GCA_021781315.1 of Actinomycetes bacterium. The sequence goes on from JAJXXB010000138.1 coordinate 1,241, forward strand.
ACCGCGGCGCCGGGCACCACGCGATTGACGAGGCCCAATTCGTAGGCGCGCGCGGCGCTGACCGGCTCGCCGGTGAGGGCCATCTCGTTGGCCACGACCAGGGGCACGCGCTTGGGCAGGCGAATGAGGCCGCCGCCGCCGGCGATGAGACCGCGCTTGGCTTCGGGGATGCCGAAGACGGCGTGCTCGGCCGCGACCACCATGTCGCAGCTGATCATGATCTCAAAGCCCCCGGCGAGCGCCGAGCCGTTCGCCGCGCAGATGATCGGCTTGGCCAGCTGGCGAGTCGTGATGCCGGCGAAGCCGTGCGGGGTGAAGGGCACTTCGCCCGCGGCGAAGGCCTTCAGGTCCATGCCGGCCGAGAAGGCCTTGTCGCCGCTCGCGGTCAGGACGATCACCCAGACGTCGTCGTCGGCGTCGGCCGCGTCGAGCGCCGCGTCGATTCCCAGGGCGGTCGCGCGGTTGATCGCGTTGCGGGCCTCGGGCCGGTTGATCGTGAGGATCTCCACGTGCCCGCGGCGCTCGATCAGTACTTCGTCGGACATATCGCTCCTTCGTCTCGAAGCCCCGGCCCGACGCTAGTGGACGCGGCTAATCGACCGTGTTGTCGGGGTGGGCCGCCAGCCACGCCTCGTCGCTCGCCGCGTCGCGGCGCTGGCGGCGCACGTGCAGGACCCAGGCGAGCGCGATCACCGCGACCAACAGGCCGATCCCGAGCCAGCTCGCGTAGTGCTCGATGCGAGTGAGGGCCGAGCCCGCGAAGTAGCCGAGCAGCGCGTACCCCACTCCCCAGACCAGGCCGCCCAACGCGTTGGCGACCAGGAAGCGCCGGTAGTGCATCTTGCTCATGCCGGCCAGTCCCGGCATGACCGCGCGCAAGAACGCGGTGAAGCGCCCGATAAAGACGTAGATCGGCCCGCGCTGGCGCAGGCCCTCGAGCGCGCGCTGCAGCGCCACCTGGCGGTGGCGGATGACGGGCAGCTTCAACAGGTTCTCGCCGTAGCGATGTCCGACCGCGTATCCCACCGAGTCGCCCACGATGGCCGCGACCACGACCAGGACGCACAGGACGGCGATGTTCACGTGACCCTTGCTGGCGACGACCCCGGCCACGATGACCGAGGTCTCCCCGGGCAGCACGAAGCCGATGAAGAGAGCGGCCTCGCCGAAGACCAGCAGGGCGACCAGGCTGTAGACGAGGCCGCCGGAGAGCTTCTGGAGTTCGTTGAGGATGGAGGTCACGATGGTGGCGGTCACGGCTCCATTGTGGTCGATGTCGGCCGCGGCGTCGTGGGTGGCCTTTCGCGGGCGCGCTCGTTATGACAGCATGGGACATGCCCAGCACGCGTCCGGTTCGTACTCCCTCGCGCGCGCGCGCGCCCGAGCGGCGCCTGCCGCTCAACGCCCCGGTGCGCGCCTGGGCCATGAGCGAGTGGGCGCTGCTGCCCCTGCGGGTCTTCCTCGGGGCCACCTTCACCTACGCGGGACTCCAGAAGCTGGCCAATCCGAACTTCTTCGACGCGGCGAGCCCGTCCTCGATCCAGTCCCAGATGATCGCCAGCGCGCGCATCAGCCCGATCCATCTGATCCTGAGCCACCTGGTCCAGTTCGCCAAGCCGCTCGGCATCGTCATCGCGCTCGGTGAGTTGGCGATCGGCCTGGGCACCCTGTTCGGGCTCTGGACGAGGGTGGCCGCGCTCGGCGGGGCGATCCTCTCGTTCACCTTGTTTCTCACGGTGAGCTTTCACGCGTCGCCGTACTTCACGGGCGCCGACATCGTCTTCTTCTTCGCGTGGCTGCCCTTCATCCTCGCCGGGGGCGGTTCGCGGCTCTCGATCGACTCGTGGATCGCCACGCGCGCGGCCAAGATGGAGGGCGCGCCGCCGCCCGCGCTCGTCGCGATCCCCTTCGTCAAGGTCCAAGAGCTCTGCGGGCACTTCAACCGGGGGCGCTGCAACGCCCGCGAGGGTCTGCGCTGTGAGAGCGCGGTCTGTCCCGTCCTGCTCGGCGATCGCGCGCCGATGGTCACGCGCGTGACGATCGACTCGGTGGACCGTCGTTCGCTGGTGCTCGGCGGCGCGGCCGCCGCGATGGTC
>JAJXXB010000122.1 GCA_021781315.1 Actinomycetes bacterium
CTACCTGTCACGGCGTCTCGCCGAGGTGCAGCGCCAGATAACCCGCGTGCTCGACACGTGCGCGCCCGGGCCCATACCGGTGCTCTCCATTTGCGCGGGCCAAGGCCGCGACATCATCGGCGCCCTCTCCACGCACCCGCGCGGCGTCGACGCCCGGGCGCGTCTCATCGAACTCGACGAGGCGAACGCGGCGTTCGCTCGAGACTTGGCCGCGAGTCACTCACTCACCAACGTCGAGGTCGTCGTCGCCGACGCGTCGACGACGGACGCGTACGAGGGTGCGGTCCCGGCGGCGCTCGTCATGGTGTGCGGGGTGTTTGGCAACATCTCCGAGCGCGACATCGCGCGCACGGTGTCGTACATGCCGTCACTGTGCGCGTCCGGGGCGCGTGTCATCTGGACGCGACATCGTCGAGAGCCCGACATCACGGGGTCACTGCGCGCCACCTTCGAGCGCGTCGGTTTCGTGGAGGAGGAGTTCTGCGCGCCCGACGACGTTCTCTACGCCGTGGGCACTCACCGCCTCGAGGGCGCACCGGGTCACTTCAGCCTCGGTCGGCGGCTCTTCACGTTCCTCGACGCGGACGCGACCACCGCGTGATCCTGACGGTCTTTCGCAGCCGGCTACGCCCGGGCGTCGACGGCGCCTACCAACTCGTCGCGCGAGAGATGAGCGATCTCGTTCGCGCGAGTGCGGGATTCGTCGACGAGGTGCACTTCGAGTCGCCGAGCGGCGAGCGCGTGACCATCGTGCGCTTCACTGATCGCCCGAGCCACGACGCCTGGGCCGCACATCCGCGCCACCGCGAGGCCCAGCGGCGTGGCCGCGAGGAGTTCTACGCGTCCTACGACATCACGGTGGCAGACGTCACCTACGAGCGTCACTTCGGCCCACCTCTCTAGGCGGCGACGAAGCGGGTAACTGCGCGTCGCGCCACGACCGGCTCCAGAGTGCGGGCGGCGAGCCGGGCCTAGCGTCGAGCGTGAGCCACGTGGTGGCTAAGGACGTCGGGCCAGGAGTTCGCCGCGCGGGGGGCTTTTGTCGCGTCATCGGTATAGGGTGCGATGCAGTGGAGCAAAACGCTGGGAGAGACGAGAGACTGGTGTCGTGGGGCGAGCTCGGAGGCGACGCGGTCTGCTGGGCTCACCTGCTGTGTCCCGAGTGCGGGATGGTACTGAACGATCGAGGCGAACACCGTGACGGGTGCTCGACGCCGCGGGTGTCGGGTCGCTCCTCGGACCGCTCGTCCTAGACTTCTCCACGTGACAGGGCTCCGTCGAGCGTGCGCGGCCCGCGGCTGAGGACGTGACGTGAGCAGGCAACGCGAGGGCAGCGAGCGCGAGCGAGTCCCTCAACCCCTGATCAAAAGGCGCATCGCGTCCGGGCGCGGCGCCATGGAGCAACCCAACGTCACCCACGACGGCGCGGCCGCACTGACCGGACCCTTCTGGATCGCCCTCATTCTCACCGGCGTGGCGACGGGCCTGCTGGGCGACTTCTTGATGTGGGTGCTCGCCCTGGCCGAAAACGCGGCATTCCACTACCACCGTGGCAGCTACCAAGACGCGGTGGCCGCCGTCTCGGCGGCGCGCCGGGTCACCTCCCTCGTGCTGGCGAGTCTCATAGGCGCGACCGGCTGGTACCTCATCCGTCGTCTCTTGCGCAATGAGCACGCTGAGATCGACGACGCGCTCTGGCGCGGCGACGGCGACCTCTCGTGGCGGCGCAGCATCCTCACCTCACTCGTCTCCGAGGTCGTCATTGGCATGGGCGCCTCGATCGGACGCGAGGCGGCACCCAAGCTGATGGGTGGCGCCTCGGGCAGCGTGCTCGGCGGCTGGTTCAAGCTCACCAGCGCGCAGAAGCGACTGCTGGTGGCCTGCGGGGGCGGGGCCGGTCTGGCCGCGGTCTACAACGTCCCCCTCGGCGGCGCGCTCTTCACCGCAGAAGTCTTGATCGGCAACCTCTCGCTGCCGGTCGTCGCGCCGGCCCTCGTGTGCACCGGCCTCGCCACCTACGTCGGGTGGCTCTACCTGCCTGGCGGCGCCACCTACGCGGACCTACCGCTCTATCACTTCAGTGCGGCGATCATGACGTGGTCGCTGCTCGCGGGGGTCGTGATTGGTTTCGTGACCGTGGTCTACGTGCGCAGCATCGGCTGGGTTTCGCACCACCGCGCCAAGGGCGCGCACCTTTTTTGGACGATGCCCGTGGTCTTCGCCGGCGTCGGCGCCCTCGGCATCTGGTACCCGCAGCTCTTTGGCAACGGCAAGGACATGGCGCACATGGTCTTTCTCGGCGTGGGCAGCACTGGTCTGCTCCTCGCGCTCTTCGCGCTCAAGCCACTGGTGACGGCCTTCACCTTGGGTAGCGGGGCGGCCGGTGGGGTCTTTACCCCCTTCCTCTCCACCGGCGCGGTGCTCGGTGGGCTGCTCGGGCTTCTCTGGTCGCACCTGTGGCCGGGCACGCCGGTGGGCGCCTACGCGCTCGTCGGCGCCGCCGCCATGATCGGCGCCTCCATGCAGGCGCCTCTCGCGGGCCTCGTACTCGTACTCGAGATGACCCACACGGGCTTTGCCCTCATGGTGCCCATGATCGCCGCCACGGCGATCGCCACGATGATCGTGCGCTACGTCGACGGGTACTCTATGTACTCGGCGCGCCTGCCGCGGCGCGAGCTGAGCGAGTCCGCCTAGCTAGCGCGTGAAACAATGGGGGGCGTGTACAACCCTCCCGCGTTCGCCCTCGACGAGGAGGACGCGTGGGCCGTGCTCTCGCGAGGTGGCCCGGCGACGCTGGTGGCCCTCACGTCGCGCGGGCTCTCCAGCGCGATCGTGCCGGTGATCGTCGAGGATCGGCGCCGTCTCCTCGCCCACGTCGCGCGCGCCAACCCCTGGTGGCGCGAGGCGCCCGAGGCCGGTGAGGTGCTCGCGCTCTTTCACGTCGCCGACGCCTACGTGTCACCGACCTACTACCCCTCGAAGGCGGAGAATCCCGCGGTCGTGCCCACGTGGAACTACGTCGTCGTCGAAGTGCACGGCCGCCTGCGCGTGCACGACGATCCCTCGTGGGTGGAAGCCCAGGCGCGCTCTCTCGTCGAGCGCTACGAGTCGGCGCGCGACCCGAGGTGGTTCACTGACGACGCGCCCGTGGAGTACCTGGAGCGCCAGGTGCGCGCGATCGTGGGCCTCGAGATCGAGGTAACTTCGATCGAAGCCAAGGCGAAGCTCTCGCAAAATCGCGCGGCGATCGACATCGAGGGCGT
>JAJXXB010000179.1 GCA_021781315.1 Actinomycetes bacterium
GACGAGGACCGCATCGCCCGTCAGCAGTTGGTTGGGATCAGCCTCGAGCAACTGCCGCGCGACGGGTTGCTCGAGGAGGAAGGTCTTGGCAACCCGCTGGGTGGCGGTAAAGCTCTTGCCAACTGCCTTGGCCCCCTCGAGCGAGATAGCGGAGATCCCGCCACTGACGAGGTCATCCAGTTCGGTGTCCACTACTCGGCGCTGGTACTCCACCATCGACACTCGCCACCACTCAACTCGACAATATCGGGTTCAATAACCATACAGTATCGGGACGTCTTACCATACAACTTCGGGCTACCTGACTGAACAATTTCGGCGATAGTCTCGCTTCACCAGGAGTTCGACGATGGGGCGCGCGACGTGCCTACCGCTGTCGGCTGAATACTCGTGTACCGCGTGACAGAGTGAAACCCGTGAACGGACGGGTCTACGAGATCCACGCCAAGCGTCGGAACAGTGCGGATACCGCCGAGCGTGCACGGTTCATTACACGAACGAGCGGTTTGGGATCAACCTCCAGGCCCACCACGACTTCGAGCTCGAGCTCGAGCGTGACCACCGTGGTTCATCGCTCGACGCCATCACGCCACTCGTATCGGCGAGACCTCGACGACCCAGCGCCTCACAAACTGCGAGCGAACGTGAGCGGTTCGCTCGCAACGTTCGCGTAACGAGTGCCGTGCTGTACCTAAGCCCGAAAGCGAACTGTTGAGCCGCGGATCTTCTTGCGCGCCTAGCGCCGCGCGCCGTCGCGCGCGTCGAGCACGGCCACAGTCTCGGTGACCTCGTAGAGCGCGAGCTGGCCGTAGCGACGGGCGAAGCCCAGCGCGAGGGACCGCTCCGGGATCACGAAGCCGATCTCGTCGGGGTGGACCCCGCGCGGGTCTCGAGCGAGAGTCCTCGTCTCGGTGAGCCCGAACCCGGTGAGACGGGCGGCGAAGTCCGCCCGGTCGGCCTCGTTCGCCGCGTCGCTGCGCACCACCGAGCCGGGGTTGTCACTGGTGACCACGTAGAAGGGCCCGACGGTCGCCGCGTAGTCGCGCGCGTCGAACTCGCCCTCGCCCGAGGTGACCACGAGCTCGGTCGGGGGCACCCGGTAGGTCGCGAGCTGAGGCTCGAGGGGTGGGCGCGGCGACGTCACCGACTCGGCGAAACGAATCGCCGCGCGCGTCGTCGCTGAGGTGCGCGGACTCGCCGTCAGGTCAAAGGCGTGCTGGGTGAGGGGTAGCTCGACGTAGTAGATCGGCGCGGGACAGGTCGACCGGAACGCCACGACGAAGTTGCGCGCGACCTGGACGTCCACCAGGGTGTCGGTGACGCCCTGGACCACGAAGAAGGGCGGCGCCCCGGCGTGGAGCCGGTGCAGGGGGCTAAGGGACTGATAGAGGGACTCGTGGCCCGAAAAGGGCATCTGTACGACGCGGTGCTCGAGCAGTCGGCGCAGCCCCTCGCCGAGGCCGCGCCAGTGCGCCTCCTCGCCGGTCATCTCGAGCACCCCGTAGAAGGAGAGACAGCCGCGCACCGAGAGGTCGAGGCCCACCGTGTCCGCGCTGCGCCACGAGGCGTCGTCGCCCGCGAGGGCGGCGAGGGCGGCCAGGTGCCCCCCGGCCGACCCGCCCGCGATGACGACCCGGTCGGGGTCCCCGCCGTAGGCGGCGATCTCGTGCTTCACCCAGGCGAGGGTGCGCAGCACGTCCTCGATCTGGGCCGGCCAGGGGTCGCGCGGGGCCAACCGGTAGTTCGCTGCGACCACGATCCAGCCGCGTGCGGCGAACTCGTGCAGCATCGGGCGGCCCTGCTCGCGCTTGTCACCGAAGGTCCAGGCGCCGCCGTGCAGGTAGAAGATGACCGGGGCCCCCGCGAGGTCCTCGCGCGTGCGCCAGACGTCGAGCCGGTGGCGCGGCTCGGGGCCGTAGGGGACGTTCTTCGTGACGATGAGTCCGCGCGGGTGGACGGGTAGCTTGAGGGCCGTTCGCCACCAGCGCCCGTAGACGTCCTCGCTCGGGCTACCGATCGTGAGTGGCCGGTCGGGGGCGGCGAGCATGGCCGCGGCGACGACACGACGCGCGCGCCACGACGCGCCAAAGAGCGCGAGGTTGCCCACGATGACGACGAGCGCGAGCGCGAGCACGACCGGGTCGATCCAGCCGACCGGCCAGCCCCACCACGCGAGCAGGCCGAGGAGCGCCAATTCGACGGTGATCGCCTGGGTCGGCAGCTCGCCTGCGACCCACCCGACGGGGTAACTGAGGGCGGCCAGGACCCCGCGACGCCGGGGTCGAAGCGCGGTCAGCGCGACGAGGGCGAGCCACGCGCTCACCAGCGCGACGACGTAGGCCATGACCCATTGTGACCGTGGACGCTGCCCCCTGGCAAACCGTACGATGGGCCCATGACGACCCCCACCCTCGATTCACTGCGCGCCACCACCGGACTGTGGACGATGACCCTCGACGCCCAGCCCGTCGAGCGCCTGCGCGACATCGTCGCCGAGCTCGACGAATTGGGCTTCGCCGCGCTGTGGCTCCCCGAAGCGTGGGGGCGCGAGGCGCTCGTGAACGCGAGCCTCGCGCTGCACGCGAGCACGCGGATGACCATCGCCACGGGCATCGCCTCGATCTGGGCCCGCGACGCCGTCGCCGCGGTGAACGGGGGCCGCACACTCAGCGCGGCGAGCCACGAGCGCTTCGTGCTCGGACTCGGCGTGAGCCACCGGCCCCTCGTCGAGCGCCTCCGCGGGCACCACTACGAGAGCCCGCTCGGCGCGATGCGCGCGTACTTGGAGGCGATGGACGCCGCGCCGATGCACGCCGCCGACGCCGAGGAACGCACCCCGCGGGTGATCGCCGCGCTCGGACCCAAGATGCTCGAGCTCGCCGCGAGCCACGCCGACGGCGCGCACACCTACCTCGTGACCCCCGAACATACCGCGCTAGCGCGCGCGCACCTCGGCTCGGCCTTCCTCGCCGTCGAACAGGCCGTCGTGCTCGGGGCCACCCGCGAGGCGTACCTCGAACGCGCCCACGCTCACCTCGACTTCTACACGGGCCTCGAGAACTACCGCAACAACTGGAAGCGTCTGGGCTTTACCGAGGACGACTTCGTGCGCGGCGGGTCCGAACGACTCTGTGACGCCATGGTCGTCCACGGCGACGTCGACAAGGTCCGTGAACGAGTCGCCGAGCACCTCGCGCTCGGCGCGGACCACGTCTGTCTCCAGGTGCTCGGCGTGGACGTGAGTCAGCCACCACTCGCCGACTGG
>JAJXXB010000269.1 GCA_021781315.1 Actinomycetes bacterium
CTACCTGTCACGGCGTCTCGCCGAGGTGCAGCGCCAGATAACCCGCGTGCTCGACACGTGCGCGCCCGGGCCCATACCGGTGCTCTCCATTTGCGCGGGCCAAGGCCGCGACATCATCGGCGCCCTCGCCACGCACCCGCGCGGCGCCGACGCTCGAGCGCGTCTCATCGAACTCGACGAGGCGAACGCGGCGTTCGCTCGTGACTTGGCCGCGAGCCACTCACTCACCAACGTCGAGGTCGTCGTCGCTGACGCGTCGACGACGGACGCGTACGAGGGCGCGGTGCCGGCTGCGCTCGTCATGGTGTGCGGGGTGTTTGGCAACATCTCCGAGCGCGACATCGCGCGCACGGTGTCGTACATGCCGTCACTGTGCGCACCCGGGGCGCGTGTCATCTGGACGCGACATCGTCGAGAGCCCGACATCACGGGATCACTGCGCGCCACCTTCGAGCGCGTCGGTTTCGTGGAGGAGGAGTTCTGCGCACCCGACGACGTTCTCTACGCCGTGGGCACTCACCGTCTCGAGGGTGCACCGGGTCACTTCAGCCTTGGTCGGCGACTCTTCACGTTCCTCGACGCGGACGCGAGCACCATGTGATCCTGACGGTCTTTCGCAGCCGACTACGCCCGGGCGTCGACGGCGCCTACCAACTCGTCGCGCGAGAGATGAGCGATCTCGTTCGCACGAGTGCCGGATTCGTCGACGAGGTGCACTTTGAGTCGCCGAGCGGCGAGCGCGTGACCATCGTGCGTTTCACTGATCGCCCGAGCCACGACGCCTGGGCCGCACATCCGCGACACCGCGAGGCGCAGCGGCGTGGCCGCGAAGAGTTCTACGAGTCTTACGACATCACAGTGGCTGACGTCATCTACGAGCGTCACTTCGACCTGCCTCTCTAGGCGGCCACGAAGCGGGTAGCTGCGCGTCGCGCCACGACCGGCTCCAACGTGCGGGCGGCGAGCCGGGCGCAACGTGGAGCGAGCCACTTGACGCGTAGGGACTTTGGGCCAAGGGCGCCGCGCACGAGGTTTTGCGCCGTCATCGGTATAGGGTGCGATGCAGTGGAGCAAAACGCTGGGAGAGACGAGAGACTGGTGTCGTGGGGCGAGCTCGGAGGCGACGCGGTCTGCTGGGCTCACCTGCTGTGTCCCGAGTGCGGAATGGTGCTCAATGATCGAGGCGAACATCGTGACGGGTGCTCGACGCCGTGGGTGTCGGGTCGCTCCTCGGACCGCTCGTCCTAGACTTCTGCACGTGACAGGGCTCCGTCGAGCGTGCGCGGCCCGCGGCTGAGGACGTGACGTGGGCAGGCAACGCGAGGAGAGCGAGCGCGAGCGAGTCCCTCAACCCCTGATCAAAAGGCGCATCGCCTCCGGGCGCGGCGCCATGGAGCAACCCAACGTCACCCACGACGGCGCGGCCGCGCTGACCGGTCCCTTCTGGATCGCTCTCATTCTCACCGGCGTGGCGACGGGCTTGCTGGGCGACTTCTTGATGTGGGTGCTCGCCCTGGCCGAAAACGCCGCGTTTCACTACCACCGTGGTAGCTACCAAGACGCGGTGGCCGCGGTCTCGGCGGCGCGGCGGGTCACCTCGCTCGTGCTGGCGAGCCTCATCGGCGCGACCGGCTGGTACCTCATCCGTCGTCTCTTGCGCGACGAGCACGCCGAGATCGACGACGCGCTCTGGCGCGGCGACGGCGACCTCTCGTGGCGGCGCAGCATTCTCACCTCACTCGTCTCCGAGGTCGTCATTGGTATGGGGGCCTCGATCGGGCGTGAGGCCGCGCCCAAGTTGATGGGTGGCGCCTCGGGCAGCGTGCTCGGCGGCTGGTTCAAGCTCACCAGCGCCCAGAAGCGCCTACTCGTGGCCTGCGGTGGCGGAGCAGGCCTGGCCGCGGTCTACAACGTCCCCCTCGGCGGGGCGCTCTTCACCGCGGAAGTCCTGATCGGCAACCTCTCCCTGCCGGTCGTCGCGCCGGCCCTCGTGTGCACCGGCCTCGCCACCTACGTCGGGTGGCTCTACCTGCCCAGCGGCGCGACGTACGCGGACCTGCCGCTCTATCACTTCAGCGCGGCGATCATGACGTGGTCGTTGCTCGCGGGGATCGTGATTGGTCTCGTGACGGTGGTCTACGTGCGCAGCATCGGCTGGGTGTCGCACCACCGCGCCAAGGGCGCGCACCTCTTTTGGACGATGCCCGTGGTCTTCGCCGGCGTCGGCGCCCTCGGGATCTGGTACCCGCAGCTCTTTGGTAACGGCAAGGACATGGCGCACATGGTCTTTCTCGGCGTCGGCAGCACCGGACTGCTGCTGGCGCTCTTTGCGCTCAAGCCACTGGTGACGGCGTTCACGCTGGGCAGCGGAGCGGCCGGCGGAGTCTTTACCCCCTTCCTCTCCACTGGCGCGGTGCTCGGTGGGTTCCTCGGGCTTCTCTGGTCGCACCTGTGGCCGGGCACGCCGGTGGGCGCCTACGCCCTCGTCGGCGCCGCCGCCATGATCGGCGCCTCCATGCAGGCGCCCCTCGCGGGCCTCGTGCTCGTACTCGAGATGACCCACACGGGCTTCGCCCTCATGGTGCCCATGATCGTCGCTACCGCGATCGCCACAATGATCGTGCGCTACGTCGACGGGTACTCCATGTACTCAGCGCGCCTGCCGCGGCGCGAGCTGAGCGAGTCCGCCTAGCTAGCGCGTGAAACAATGGGGGCGTGTACAACCCTCCCGCGTTCGCCCTTGATGAGGACGACGCGTGGGCCGTACTCTCGCGAGGTGGCCCAGCGACGTTGGTGGCTCTCACGTCGCGCGGGCTCTCCAGCGCGATCGTGCCGGTGATCGTCGAGGATCGGCGCCGCCTCCTCGCCCACGTCGCGCGCGCCAACCCCTGGTGGCGAGAGGCGCCCGAGGACGGTGACGTGCTCGCGCTCTTTCACGTCGCCGATGCGTACGTGTCACCGACCTACTACCCCTCGAAGACAGAGAATCCCGCGGTCGTGCCCACGTGGAACTACGTCGTCGTCGAGGTGCACGGCCGCCTGCACGTGCACGACGATCCCTCGTGGGTCGAAGCCCAAGCGCGCTCGCTCGTCGAGCGCCACGAGTCGGCGCGCGATCCGAGGTGGTTCACGGACGACGCGCCCGCGGAGTACTTGGAGCGCCAGGTGCGCGCGATCGTGGGCCTCGAGATCGAGGTAACTTCGATCGAAGCCAAGGCGAAGCTCTCGCAAAATCGCGCGGCGATCGACATCGAGGGCGTGCGC
>JAJXXB010000195.1 GCA_021781315.1 Actinomycetes bacterium
GCACCTGCTCTGCGGGCGGCCGATGGTCAGCTTCATCCTGGACGCGGTGGGCGACGCCCAGGCGACCTTCGTCGTCGTCGGCCACGGCGCCACGTGGGTCGAAAAGGAGCTGCGCGAGCGCCACGGCGACGCCCTGTCCTTCGTCGAGCAGCAAGAGCAGCTCGGCACGGGCCACGCGGTGGCCACCGCCCTGCCGGCGATCCTCGACGCGGTGGGCGACGCCGACGTCGACGTCGTCATCCTGCCGGGGGACACGCCGCTGCTGCGCCGGTCCACCCTCGCCGAACTCGTCCGCCGCCATCAGGAGAGCCAGGCCGCGATGACCGTACTCAGCGCGGTCCTCGAGGATCCCTCGGGCTACGGGCGCATCGTGCGCGACCGCGACGGCCGCTTCACGCGCATTGTCGAAGAGCGCGACGCGTCGCCCGAGGAGCGCCAGATCCGCGAGGTGAACACGTCGGTCATGGTCGTGCGCGCGGCCCTCCTCGGCCCCGGACTGCGCCGGGTGGGTCGCCAGAACGCCCAGCACGAGTACTACCTGACCGACCTGGTCGGCGTGTTGCACGAGGCCGGCCACGCGACGGCGGCCGTCGCCGTCGACGACCCCCTCGAGGTGATGGGGGTGAACGACCGCTCCCAGCTCGCCGCGGCGGAGCGCGAGATGCGCCGGCGCATCAACGAGCGCTGGATGCAACGCGGTGTGACCATGTGGGACCCGCTCGCCACCTACGTCGACGCCGACGTCGAGCTCGCCGCGGACGTGTCGCTGCTGCCGGGCACGATCTTGCGCGGACGCACGACGGTGGCCGCCGGAGCGGTCATCGGGCCTCACGCCTACCTCGAGGACGTGACGGTGGGCGAGTGCGCGCGCGTGACAACGGTGACCGCCACCAGGGCGAGCGTGGGCGCGCGCGCCCACGTGGGCGCCTACGCGGTCCTCGACGCCGGGGTGGTCCTCGAGGCCGGCGCGCGCGTCGCCCCCGGCGAACATCGCTCGGCCTGAGTCGGCCCGCCCTGTACGCTGGCGCCGTGGAGTCGCTCGCGAAACGCCGTCTCGTCATCGTGACGGGGCGCTGCCACCCCGACCTCGCGCGCGACATCGCCGGCAAGCTGGGAGTCGATCTCACCGAGGCCAACGTGCGCGAGTTCGCCAACGGCGAGATCCACTGCCGCTTCGACGAGTCGATCCGCGGCGCGCACGTCTTCATCGTCCAGACCCACTCCTCACCGGTCAACGACGCCGTGATGGAGCAGCTGATCATGATCGACGCGGCCAAGCGCGCCTCGGCCAAGTCGATCACCGCCGTCATCCCCAACTACGGCTACGCCCGCCAGGACCGCAAGAGCGCCGGTCGCGAGCCCATCACCGCCAAGCTGATCGCCGACATGCTCCAGACCGCCGGCGCCAACCGGGTCTTGTCGGTGGACTTCCACTCGGGCCAGATCCAGGGGTTCTTCGACATCCCGGTCGACCACCTCGTCGCCGCGCCCGTGCTCGAGGAGTACCTCAAGGCCAACGCCAATCCCCACGAACTGGTGGTCGTGGCCCCCGACGCTGGTCGCGTCAAGGTGGCCGAGCGCTACGCCCAGCACTTGGGCTGTGACCTGGCCCTGGTGCACAAGACCCGCCCTCGCGGCTCGGCCAACGTCGCCGAGGCGCGCCACATCGTCGGTGACGTCCACGGGCGCCACTGCGTGCTGATCGACGACATGATCGACACGGCCGGCACCATCGTGGCGGCCTGTGACCTGCTCAAGTCCCACGGCGCCGAGGAGATCTGGGTGATGGCGACCCACGCGGTGTTCTCGCCGCCGGCGATCGAGCGCCTCTTCAACGCCCCCGTGAGCCGGGTCGTGGTCACCGACACCCTGCCCCTGCCCCCGGAGCGGCGCTTCGAGAAGCTCGAGGTGCTCTCGGTGGCCTCCATCGTGGCCAACGCGATCGCCGCGATCTTCGAGGACTCCTCCGTGTCGGACATCTTCGGGGGCGAGAACCTCCTCTAGGCCCAGTGTGGGCACCCGCCCGAGGCACTAGACTGGACGCTCTGTGCTCGACCGATCGTCGAGAACTACTGGAGGAATGTCATGTCTCAGGCCACCTTGCACGCCTCGACGAGTCGATCACTGGGCTCGCGCGACTCGCGCCGCCTGCGCCTGGCCGGCTCGATCCCGGCCGTCGTCTACGGCGTGGGCGTCACTCCGTTGCCGGTCGCCGTGGACGCCAAGGCCTTCCGCGGCGCCGTCTCGGGCGCCCAGGGCCTCAACTCCCTGATCACCCTCGATGCCGACGGCCAGACCTTCACCGTCATGGCCCGCGAGATCCAGCGCCACCCGGTGCGCGGGACCGTCGCGCACATCGACTTCCAGGTCGTGGACCCGAACAAGCCGGTCGTCACCGAGATCCCCCTGCACGTGGTGGGCGACGCCGTTGAGGTGCGCCACGCCGACTGGGAGGTGGACCAGCAGCTGTTCTCGCTCGAGATCCGCACCCGCCCCGACCAGATCCCGACCCACCTGGACGTTGACATCTCGGCACTCAAGGCCGGCAGTTCCATCCGCGTCGCCGACCTCGAGCTGCCCTCGGGCGTGGAGGCGGTCGCTGACGGCGCTCTCACCGTGGTCACCACCCACGCCGGGCGAGCAGCGAAGGCCGGCGGGGCCGAAGCCACCGCCTAATCGTGTCGGCGCTGCGGCGCTCCTCGGAACGTCGCGGCACCGCGAGCGTCCTGCTGATCGTCGGCCTGGCCAATCCGGGCGAGGAGTTCGAGTCGAGCCGCCACAACGTGGGCGGCGACGCGGTGCGCCTAGCCGCGAGCCGCCACGGTGTCACACTGAGCCTCGAACGGCGCCAGCGAGCGACGTCGGCGAGCATCACGACGCCGCGCGGACCCGTCACCCTGGCCGTGCCCCTGACGTTCATGAACGAGTCTGGCGCGGCGGTTGCCCCCCTGCTACGACGCACCTCGTTAGAGAGCCCCGCGCACCTCGTGGTCGTGCACGACGAACTCGATCTCGAACCCGGTCGGGTCCAGTTGAAGATGGGTGGGGGACTCGCCGGTCACAACGGACTGCGCTCCATCGCCCAGGTGCTGGGCACGAACGACTTCATCCGCCTGCGCATCGGCGTGGGCAAGCCGCGCACCAAGGATGAAGGCGCCAACTACGTGCTCGCGCGCCTGCGCGGGGCCCAAAAGGCCGAGCGCGACGCGAACGTGGCGTTGGCCGCGGACGCGATCGACGCGCTGATTGACGAGGGCTTCGACGGGGCCCAGCGTCGCGTGAACGCCCCCCGTGGCTGAGGTCGGCCTCACCCGGGTCCTCGAGCGCGTCGCACCCACGCTGCGCGCCCTCCTGGCGAGCGACGCGCTGACCCCCTCGGGTTTCGCCACCCCCCTCGCGGTGGGGGCCCTGGCTCTTGAACACCCTCACGTCCTGGCCGTCGTCGCCACTTCGGCTGACGCGGATCTTCTGACCCAGGCCCTCGCCGCGCTGTTGGGCGAGGACGAGGTCGCCCTCTGGCCGGCCTGGGACACCCACCCTCTCGAGCGCGTCAGCCCCGACGCCAGCGTGATGGCCGCGCGCAGCCTTTTGCGCTGGCGCGTCTCGACGGGCGACGCGCCGCGGGTGATCGTGGCCTCGGCCCGGTCGATCTCCCAGATCCTGCCGCCCGGTGAGGTGCTGATCCCCCTCGAGGTGCGCCGGGGCGAGTTCCTGGGCCGTGACGACCTATTGGCGCGACTGGTGGCCACCGGTTATCGGCGCGAGTCCCTGGTCGAGCACCGCGCGGAGTTCGCGGTTCGCGGCGGCATCGTCGACGTGTGGCCCGCGCAGGCGAGCGAGCCGGTGCGACTGGACTTCTTCGGCGACGAGGTCGAGCGGCTCACCATCTTCGACGTCGCGACGCAGCGCTCTCGCGAGGACCTCGATCACACCGTCATCGCACCCGCGCGCGAGTGGATCCCCACCGGCGACGTGCGAGAGTCCCTCGCGCTGGTCGCCGAAACGAACCCCTGGGCGCGACCGGTCCTGTCGCGACTCGCCGAGGGCGAGCTCCTCGACGGCATGGAGGGCTGGATGATGCTCGCCGACACCGAGCGGCGCACGCTGCTCGACGAGGTCAGCGACGCCACCATCCTGGTCGTCGAGCCCGATCGCGTCGAGCATCGCCTCGCGGACCTGCTTGATGAGGAGAGGGAGCTCGCCGACGTCGTGGGCGCCACCTGGGGCGCGCACGAGGTGCCGCTGCTGCACGTGGGTCGCGACGAGCTCGCGCTCGACGACGCCACTCTCATCGGCGGCACCGTCGCGAGCGTGGGCGCGGCGCTCACGTCGCCGCCGGTAGTCCAGGGCGACGCGTCGCGCATCGCCGCGCACGTGCGCTCCTGGCCCGCGCGTCGCCGTGGCGTCGTCCTGACCACCAACCCGGCCGCCGTCTCGCGCATGGCCGACCAGCTGCGCGCCGAGGGCCTCGAGGTGACGACCGACGCCGCGCGCGTGCTCGACGCGCGTCTGAGCGTGTTGGTCAGTTCACTGCCCTCGGGCTTTGCGCTCGAGGACGCCGACGTCGTCGTCTGGAGCGAGGCGGACCTCACCGGTCGGCGCGCGGCCCACCGCGCGGTCCACACGAGGGCCCGCAACGTCGACGGGTTCTTCGACGACCTCGCGGTCGGCAGCTACGTCGTCCACCGCCAGCACGGCGTGGCCCGCTTCTCGGGCACGACCACGCGCACGATGAATGGCACCGTGCGCGACTACCTGGTCCTCGAGTTCAAGGATGGGCGCAGCTACTGGCCGACGGAGCAGATCGACGCGCTCACCCCCTATTCCGGCGGCGACGCGCCGGCGTTGTCGCGCATGGGCGGCGCCGAGTGGCAGCGCACCCGAGCAAAGGCCAGCGCCGCGGCGTTTCTCGTCGCCCAAGACCTCGTCGATCTGTATCGCCAGCGCACCGTCGCGACCGGGCACGCCTTCGCGCCCGACACCGCCTGGCAGCGGGAAATGGAGGAACTCTTTCCCTACACGCTGACCCCCGACCAGGCCCAGGCGATTGCCGACGTGAAGGCCGACATGGAGTCGCCGCGCCCGATGGACCGCCTCGTCGTGGCCGACGTGGGTTTCGGCAAGACCGAGGTCGCCCTGCGCGCCATCTTCAAGGCCGTCCAGGACAACACGCAGGCGGCCCTGCTGGTGCCGACCACGCTGCTCGCGAGTCAGCACTACGCGACGCTGCGCGAGCGCTTCGCGGGGTTTCCGGTGAAGGTCGCGCTGCTGAGCCGCTTCGTCGACGACGCCGAGAGCGCCGCGACGCTGCGCGGGCTCGCCGACGGCAGCGTCGACGTCGTGGTGGGTACGCACCGCCTCCTCAGTGACGCGGTGACCTTCAAGAACCTGGGACTGCTGGTGGTCGACGAGGAGCAGCGCTTCGGCGTCGCCCACAAGGAGGCGATCAAGGCGCGCGCGGTCGGCGTCGACGTGCTGACCCTGAGTGCCAGCCCCATCCCGCGCACCCTGGAGATGGCCTTCGCGGGCATCCGGGACCTCTCGATGGTCACGACGCCGCCGGCCGACCGGCGGCCGATCCTCACCCACGTCGGCGAGTACAGCGAGGCCGCCGTCGTCGAAGCGATTCGTCGCGAGCTGCTGCGCGAGGGTCAGGCGTTCTTCGTGCACAACCGCGTCTCGGATATCGACCAGGTGGCCCGGCGCCTCGGCCAACTGGTGCCCGACGCGCGCATCGCCGTGGCCCACGGCCAGATGGACGAGGGCACCCTCGAGCGGGTGATGATCGACTTCTGGGAGCGGCGCTTCGACGTCCTCGTGTGCACGACCATCGTCGAGTCGGGCATCGACCTGCCGAGCGTCAACACGTTGATCGTGGACCGCGCCGAGCGCCTCGGGCTGGGTCAGCTCCACCAGCTGCGCGGGCGCGTCGGACGCGCCAGCCAGCGCGCCTACGCCTACCTCTTCCACCCCGCCGACCAAGTGCTGTCCGAGACGGCCTACGAGCGACTGCGCACGATCGGCGACAACACCGCGCTGGGCAGCGGATTCAAGATCGCCATGCGCGACCTCGAGATCCGCGGCGCGGGCAACCTGCTCGGCCACGACCAGTCCGGGCCGGTGGCCGCCGTCGGCTACGACCTCTACGTTCAACTCGTCGCCGAGGCGGTCGCCGACGCCAAGGGCCTCACCCCGGTCACCGTGGCGACGGTCAACCTCGAGGTGCCCGGCGAGGCCCACCTGCCCAAGGACTACGTCGAGGCCGACGACGCGCGCCTCGAGGCCTACCGGCGTCTGGCGAGCCTCACGAGCGTGGCCGAGCTCGAGGACCTCGGTGCGGAGTGGCTGGACCGCTACGGGGCCCTGCCGGCGCCGGCGCGCGGTCTGTTGGATCTGGCCGCGCTGCGCCTGGCCTGCCTCGAGCGGGGGATCACCTCGCTCGTGGTTCTCGAGGCCAAGGTCGGCGTCCGCTCCAAGCCCGTCGTGAAGATGGGACCGCTCACCCTGAGCGTCACCCAGCAGATGCGAGCCCGCCGACGCTTCGGCTCTCGCGCCTTCGACGAGTCGACACGCGAGCTGCGCGTCGAGCTCGAGCGCAACGAGGCGACCGCCCGCGCGCTGCTCGAACTGGTGCGCGAGGTGGCGCCCGGCGCAGACCAGGCGCCCGAGCCCACTCGGTAGCATGGACGCGTGCGCCGACTCCTCGTACTCCTGATCGTGGCCTTCGTGGGGGCCGCTTCCTACGGCGTGTGGTCCTCGTCGAGCGTGAAGGTGGACGCCTCGACGGTGTCGGCCTCGACGTTCAACGGCGAGCTCGCCGCCATCACCTCCTCGACGCCGCTGCAGTGCTTCCTCACCGCGTTGGCCCCGGCGTCCTACTCGCCCGGCGCCGGCGCCGCCAGCGTGGCCGCGTCGGGCGCCGCGGCCTGGGCCAACCTGCGTATCGAGGGGATCGCCCTCGAGAACTACGTGGCCCGCCACTTCCACTACGTCGCCACCTCGCACGACCTCGCCCAGGCGAAGGACTCGCTGCTGGGCGAGATGACCCAAGCGGCCGCCAACGACCGTCTCAGCTGCCCGGGTACCTCGAGCGACGCTCTGGCCGCGATGACCCCCGAGATGCGCGCGGCCGAGATCAAGGCCCAGGCCTACTCGGTGTTCCTGCTCACCAAGATGAACTCGACGATCCCTCTCACCGCGGCCAACGTGAAGGCGTACTACAAGGCCCACGTGGCGGACTACGACACCTTGTGCGTGTCGGTCGCCGTCGTTCCCACCACCTCGGTCGCGGCCTTCGCCCACGACCAGGCCGCGGGCATGAGCGTCGCGGACCTGGCGCGCAAGTACTCCCTCGACGCGTCCAAGGTCAAGGGCGGCGCCTACGGGTGCTACCCGCCCACCTCGAGTTCGTACGCGACGGTGCGCGCGGACGTCGCCTCGACGCCGCTGAACACCTTCCCGACGAGCCCGCGGGCGATCCAGTCCAACGGCGTCACCTACGCGCTCTACGTCGCGGCGACCAAGCGCTCGACCACGCCGCTCGCCGAGGCCCAGAGCGCGGTCGTCGCCGACATCCAGAGCCTCAACGCGAGTTCGGCCAACACTCTGAAGGAGACGATTCTCTTTCGGGCGGCGATCAAGGTCGACCCGGCGCTGGGACGCTGGGGACTGACCTCGTCGGGTCCGATGGTCGTCGCCCCGGCCACGCCGCCGGCCGCTGACGTGAACTCGACCTCGCTACTCGTCACGGCGCCCACCTCCGCCTATCAGTGACCGCGCGCGTGCGCGTCGTGGGGCTCGGCCCCGGTGACGAGGAACTGCTCACCGCGAGGAGCGCCCGACTGATCCGCGAGTCGCCCGTCGTGAGATTTCGCACGCGACGCCACCCCGCGGCCAGCGCCTTCGGCGACGTGACGAGCTACGACGACCTCTACGAGAGCGCCGCGTCATTCGAGGACCTCTATCGCGAGATCGTCGAGGACCTGGTGGGCCTCGCTCGTGAACACGGTGAGGTCCTCTACGTCGTGCCGGGCTCGCCCGTGGTGGCCGAACGCACGGTCGAGCTGCTGGCTGAGGCTGACGTCGATCTCGTCTGTGAGAGCGCGGTCTCGGTGATCGACGTTGCCTGCGCCCGCCTGGGGCGTGATCCCATGGCGCGGGAGTTGCGCGTCGTCGACGCCCTCGCCTCGAGTGAGCCGCTGCGCGGACCCGGTCCACTGCTCATCCTGCAGACCTATTCGCGCGAGGTCCTCGCGCTGGTCGCGAGTCGGCTGCCCGCGACGTCGCTCGTGACCGTCCTGCACCATCTCGGGCTCGCCGACGAGGTCGTGACGGAACGTCGCGCCAGCGAGCTCGCGAGCTTCGCGGCCGATCACCTCACGTCGCTGTGGGTCGAGGGCCCGCGCAGCGCCGGCGCGGCGATCGACGACTTGGTGGACTTCGCGCGCACGCTGCGTCGAGAGTGCCCCTGGGACGCCGAGCAGACCCACGAGTCGCTCACGCGCCATCTCCTCGAAGAGTCCTACGAGACCCTCGACGCGCTGGAGTCGATGGTGCGCGCGGGCGCCGACGATCTCGACGCCGTGGCCCACGTCGAGGAGGAGTTGGGCGACCTCCTCTTTCAAATCGTCTTTCACGCCGAGCTCGGTGACGAGGAGGGCCTGTTCAGTCTCGCCACGATCGCCGACGGCGTGCGCGACAAGTTGACTGGACGCCATCCCCACGTCTTCGGCGATGTGCTCGTCGCGAGCGCCGAGGACGTCGCGGCGAACTGGGAGACGCTCAAGCGCGCCGAGAAGTCGCGTGAGAGCGTGCTCGACGGCGTGCTCTGGCAGTTGCCGGCTCTCAGCCTCTACAGCGAGCTCGCCGGCATCGCCGCGCGTCTCGACGTTCGGATCGGCCGTGACGACGACTACGCCGCGACGCTGGGCGATCTCGTGGAGCGGGCGCGTCGCGCCGGCGTCGATCTCGAGGGCGTGCTGCGCCAGCGAGCGGTGGCGCTCGCGGCGGCGATTCGCGCCGCCGAGGTGGCGTCGTCGGACGACGCCGGCGATGACGCGAAGTAGCGTCGAGGCTGAGACAAAGGAGATTCCGTGAGCGACATCGAACTCGTGCGGGGACGCATGGTCCTCGATTCCCGGGGAAATCCCACCGTTGAGGCCGAGGTGCACCTGTCGTCGGGGGCGACGGGTCGCGCCATCTCGCCCTCGGGGGCCTCGACGGGCTCCCACGAGGCGGTCGAACTGCGCGACGGGGCCAGCGAGTGGGGGGGCAAGGGCGTCGAGCGCGCCGTGGCCTTCGTCAACGGCGAGATCAACGACGCCCTGGAGGGCTACGACGCTCGCGACCAGCGTGACGTCGACACGGCGATGATCGACCTCGACGGCACCGCCAACAAGGCCCGACTTGGCGCCAACGCGATCCTCGCGGTCTCGATCGCCACCGCCAAGGCCGCGGCGATCGAGAGCGACCTGCCGCTGAGCCAGTACCTCGGCGGCGTGAACGCCCACGTCCTGCCGGTGCCGATGTTCAACGTGGTCAACGGTGGCGTGCACGCCAAGAACTCGATCGACTTCCAGGAGTTCATGATCATGCCCATCGGCGCCGCCTCCTTCGCCGAGGCACTGCGCTGGGGCGCGGAGACCTACCACGCGCTAAAGCGCGTCCTCGACCAGCGAGGGCTGGCGACGGCCGTCGGTGACGAGGGCGGCTTCGCGCCGGACCTGCCCGACAACGAGACCGCGGTCAAGGTTCTCGTCGAGGCGATCGAGTCCACGGGTCGCGAGCCCGGGCGCGACGTGGCGATCGCGCTGGACCCGGCGACGTCGGAGCTCTTTCGCGACGGCGCCTATCACCTGGGTGGTGAGGGGCGCGTCCTGTCGAGCCTCGAGCTCGTCGAGTACTGGGCCGACCTCGCGGCGCGCTATCCGATCGTCTCGATCGAAGACGGCATGGCCGAAGAGGACTGGGACGGCTGGGCCGCTCTGACCGCTCGCCTCGGCGAGTCGGTGCAACTCGTGGGCGACGACAACTTCGTCACGAACCCGGTGCTGCTGCAAAAGGGCATCGAGCGCCGCGTCGCCAACTCCATCTTGATCAAGCTCAATCAAATCGGCACGCTCACCGAGACCCTCGACACCGTCGCTCTCGCGCGCACCAACCGCTACAGCACGGTGATCTCGCACCGTTCCGGCGAGACCGAGGACGTGACCATCGCTGACTTGGCCGTAGCGACGAACGCGGGTCAGATTAAATCTGGCGCGCCGGCACGCACCGACCGGGTGGCGAAGTACAATCAACTCTTGAGACTCGAGGAATCCCTCGGGGATCGGGCTCGTTTTCTAGGTGCAGCGTCTTTGTCGGGGGCGGCCGGTGTCAGGTACTCGTAATCAGGTGGGCAGTCACTCTTGGTGGATGATGCCCCTCGCGCTGGTCACGGCGATCGCGATTCTGGCGATGTGGTTCCCGGTGCGCACGTTCTTGCACCAGCAGAGCCAGCTCGACGCCACGTCGAGCCAGATCTCGATGATCCAGCGCCAGCAGAAGGTCTTGAGCCTCCAGGCGCATTCCATCTCCTCCAAGGCGGCGGCGACGTTGTTGGCGCGCCAGCAGTATCAACTCGTCGAGCAGGGCCAGAGCCTGATCCAGGTGCTGCCCGGCAGCGTCGCCGGTCACCCGACCCAGTGGAGCGGCGACCCGGGTGACCAGCCGCTCGTCTCGCCCTCGTCGGTCTCGAGCCTGGTGCCCAGCGTGCCCACCCACGCCACCGCCCACGGTCAGTCGGGCTTTCTCGCGCGCCTCGTGCGCACCCTCGAGTTCTGGCGTTGACATTTCGTGACGCGTCGCCCGACGACGTAGCGGCGATCGAGACGATGTTGGGTCGTCCCCTCGCGGGGCGCTGCGCGGTCGTGGTGCGTCGAGCGGGTGCACCCGTCGTGATCGAGAATGAGCCGCACCTGCGCGACGGCACGCCCATGCCCACCCTGTATTGGCTCGTGGACCCGGCGCTGCACGAGGCGGTGAGCCGTCTCGAGAGCGAAGGTGGCGTGCACCGCTTCGAGGAGATGGTGGACCCGTCGGCCCTCGCCGCCTGTCACGACGACTACGCCCGGCGCCGCGGTGCGCGCGTCGTGCGCGGCGACCTCGTCGCGCCCTCGGGTGGCGTCGGGGGAACTCGCACCGGCGTGAAGTGCCTGCACGCGCACCTGGCCAACACCCTCGCCGGCCACGTCGACCCGGTCGGAGAGATCGTGGCCGGCCTGGTGGACGTGGCCGGTTGCGTGAACGTCGAGGTGGTCGCCGCGCTCGATTGCGGAAGCAACTCCACGCGACTGCTGGTCGCGGGCGTCGCCGGGACGCTTCATCGCGACTCGCGGATCACGCGCCTCAGCGAGGGCGTCGACGCCACCGGAGCCCTGACGGGCCCGGCGCTCGCTCGCAGCTACGCGGTGCTCGAGGACTACCGGCGCGTGATGGACGAGCATGGCGTGACGCGCGGCCTGCTCGTGGCGACGTCGGCGGTGCGTGACGCGGTCAACGGCGCCGAGTTTCTCGAAGGGGCCCGCTCGCGCGTGGGCGTCGACGCGGCGATCCTCTCGGGGGCCCAGGAGGCGGCCTACTCCTTTGCCGGAGCCACCGCCGACCTCGCGGAGTCCGCGCTTGCCACGTTGGTGCTCGACGTCGGCGGGGGATCGAGTGAGATCGCCCTGGCGACCGACGAGGGCCTGGTGAGCTACTCGATGCAACTGGGATGCGTACGCGTGACCGAGCGCGCCCTCGGCGCTGGCGTCGTGACGGCGTCGCGCGAGGCGGCCGCTCGCGCCATGATCGCCGCGGAGATCGACCGCGCCTTCGCCGCCGAAGCGGCCTTCGCTCGAGCGGTCGGCGCGGTGCGCATGGTGGGACTGGCCGGAACGGTGGCGACCCTCGCCCAACTCGACGCCCGTCTCGCGGTCTATGACCGCGAGGTGGTCCACCACCGGGTCCTGTCGCGAGCGTGCGTGCGCGAGTGGCGCGAGCGCCTCGCCGGTGAGACGCCCGAGGAGCGCATGGCCCACCCGGGCATGGTGCGTGGGCGCGAAGACGTCCTCGTGGCCGGGCTCTACGTGATCGAGGCGGTGATGGAGCGATTTGGCGCCGACGAGCTCTTGAGCAGCGAGAGCGACATCCTCGACGGGATCGTCGCGTCGCTCCTTGATTAGCGCCACCCGTGTCGGCCTGTCACGATGGGAGGGTGAGGGACCGCGAATGGTGAGCGCACGAGGGTCGATCTACGCTCCGTTGAACCTGCACGGGCGGCGCGTGGTGCTGCGCACGTTGAGCGACTCGGACTACGCGGGCTGGCTGGAGGTGCGCCAGCGCTGCCACGACTGGCTGGTCAAGTGGGAGCCGCGATCGGCGCATTCGACGCATCTCGCCGAGGATCAGCGCAGCTTCGTGAGTCGCTGCGCGATCCGCGAGCGCGAGCGCCAGATGGGCACCGGCTTCGGATTCGGCATCTTCTTCGAGGGCCGCTTCGTCGGCGAGATCACCCTCTCGTCGATCCAGCGCGGCCCCCTGCAGTCGGCCTACATCGGCTACTGGATCGACGAGGCCGTGGCCGGTCGCGGCCTGATGCCCGAGGCGGTGGTGACGGTGCTGCAGTTCTCGTTCGAGTCGCTCAACCTGCATCGCATCGAGATCAACATCATTCCGCGCAACGCGGCGTCGAGACGTGTGGTCGAGAAGCTCGGTCTGCGCTTCGAGGGCATCGCCGAGCGCTACCTCGAGATCGACGGCGCCTGGGAGGACCACGCGCGCTACGCGGTCACCGCCGAGGAGTGGCGCGACCGCGCTCCCGAGCTGGTGGCCAACTGGCTCCTGCCAACTAGCGATTAGAGGACGACGAGCTCTCGACCGCGCAGTTCCGCGAGGTCCGTCGTGCGCAGGCGTCCTCCGACGGCCGCGGCGATCCCCGCACCGGCGAGCGCTCCGTCGCGGGGCAAGACGACCACTCCGTTGGCGGTGCCGCGCGCGAGGACGAGTCCGTGGGCGCGCACCTCGGCCATGGCACTTGACAGATCGGCCGGATCGACGCCGAGACCGACTTCGACCGCGGGGTTTTGGTAGTCGTGGCGCGAGAGTCGGCGCAGGTCGCGGATCATGGCGATCGCGTCGGAGCCCACGTTGACCGTCGAACCGCTGACGTCGTCCCACGTGACCG
>JAJXXB010000081.1 GCA_021781315.1 Actinomycetes bacterium
GCGCGGTGCTGCTGGGACGACTTCGTGCGGGCGGCATCGTCGGACTGCTGTGCGATCGCGACATCCAGGGCAACGGCGTCGAGGTGGAGTTCTTCGGGCGCCGCGTGACGCTGCCGGCCGGCCCGGCGACCCTGGCCCTGCGAACCGGCGCGGCCCTGGTGGTCGCGGCGTGCTACTCGGGTCCCGGACTCGATCATCACGCGATCGTGCGCCCGCCGCTCGAGATCTCCCGCGAGGGTCGGCTCAGTGCCGACGTGACGCGGGTGACCCAGATGATCGCGACCGAGCTCGAGGAGCTGATCCGCCGCGCGCCCGAGCAGTGGCACGTGCTCGAGGAGCGCTTTACGTGAGTCGCGTCGCTCTCGTCTCGCCCTACGCCCTGTCGGTGCCGGGCGGTGCCCAAGAGCAGGTTCTCTCGATGAGTCGCGAACTCGCCCGTCGCGATCACGAGGTCCTGGTGGTGGCGCCCGACTCGCGCGATCGCGCGACCTACGACACGCCGGCGCGCGTGGCGCGATTCGGCTCGCGGCTCTCACTGCCGGCGAACGGCTCGAAGGCGCCGCTGACCCTCTCGTTGGCGGCCGCGCGCGCCGCGCGGCGCACCATCGAGGACTTTCGCCCGCACGTCGTGCACTTCCACGAGCCCTTCGCGCCGTTGATCGGTTGGTCGAGCCTGTGGCGCCATCGCGCACCGGCCGTCGCCACGTTTCACCGCAGCGGCTCGGGCCCGGCGCTGCGCCTCACTCGACCGCTCCTCGCCGCGCTGTCCCACCGCCTCGACGTCGCGGTCGCCGTCTCGCCGGCCGCGGCCGCCACGTGGTCCGCCGCCGCGCCCCTTGCACCCGAGGTGCTCTTCAACGGCTTTGAGACGGAGCGCTTTCGCGCCTTTGCCCGCGAGGTGCCCGAGGAGGTGCACGTGATCTTCGTGGGCCGCCTGGAGGCGAGGAAGGGCGCGAGTGACGTGATCCGCGCGATTCAGATCCACAACGCCGCGCACCCGGGATCCCCCTGGCGCCTGCGCATCGTGGGCGACGGGCCCCAGCGCGGCGCGCTCGAGGAGCTGGCGAGCGGCGACGAGTACATCAGCTTCCTCGGGGCGCTCGCCGACGAGAAGAAGCGCGCCCTGCTGCGACGCTCGAGTGTGGCGGTGGCGGCCTCGACCCACGGCGAGAGCTTCGGACTCGTCGTCCTGGAGCCGATGGCGAGCGAGGTGCCGGTCGTGGCCTCGGACATCGAGGGCTATCGCGACGCCGCGAGCGGGTACGCGACGCTGTTTCGCCCCGGCGATCCCGCCTCGCTCGCCGACGCCCTTGGCGAGGCGCTCGCCACGACCACGCCCGAGAGCATCGCGGCGGCGCGAGCGCACGCGGAGAACTGGTCGATGGCGCACCTCATGGATCTCTACGAGGGCCTCTACGAACGGGCTCGGGGCGAATTTTCCCGAGTCCGGTAGCCTGTTCGCGTGGCGACGAAGAATCGACCGCGCTCGCGCCGGTCACAACATCGAGAGGGGACCCCCTACGTGGCCCCCGTGCTCGACCCGACGTGGCAGAGCCCCTACGTGCCCTCGGCCGCGGAGCGTCACGCCAACGCCGCGGCGCTTCGCCGCTTCGCGATTCGCCGCAAGATCCCGGCTTCGATCACCGTGGCCGTCGCGGTGGTCGTCTTGGTGGCCCTGTTCTCGGTCAGCGTCTGGCTGCCGGTGCTCGCTCTGCTCATCGCCCTCGTCTACGCCTGGGACCTGCGCCGCTCGCTCGTGGGCATCGAGCGCCAGGGCCAACGTCTCGGTGACGCCATGCGCGAGGCGTTTCGCGTCGCCGGTACGTCGACCGACCGGGCGCGCCTGGAGACGATCATCGAGCGTCTGACGGCGACCTTTGGCGTCGACGGCGTCGAGGCGGTCATCGTCGACGACCCCGTCTACAACGCCGCGCTGGTACCGAACGGTTCGGGCCTGAACTTCTTCATCACCGCGGCCGCGGTGCACGACTTCGAACTCATCGAGATCGAGGGCGTCGTCGCGCACTGCCTGGCCCGCCATCGCCTGGGACTGCTCGAGCGCCAGAGCGCCGCGGCGGTCGCCAACGTGAGCGACGAGGTTCGTCGCGAGCTGTTCAGTCCGGGTAGCGCCTATCGAGCCGACGAGGTGGCCGCGGCCACGATCCGCTACCCCCTGGGCCTGGCGGCGGCGCTGCGGCGCTGTGCGAACCAGGCCGTGCCGAGCACGTCCTTCTTCGCCGGGACCGCCTACGCCCAGTGGCGCGGGGTCTGGTTCAACCCGGCCTCGGGGCGCGCGACCGATTTCTCGGACCTCGATGACGTCACCGTGCGCGCCGCGGCCCTCGAAGAGTGGTGAGGAACGCCCGGTAAAGTGGGCGTATGAGCCCAGAGACCCCTTCCACCGGTAGCCAACTCGTCAAGCGCGGCCTGGCCG
Source organism: Actinomycetes bacterium (assembly GCA_021781315.1). The sequence continues at coordinate 2,435 of JAJXXB010000081.1, forward strand.
ACATGCTGCGGGGGGGAGTGATCATGGATGTGGTCAACCCCGAGCAGGCCAAGATCGCCGAGGACGCCGGCGCGGTCGCGGTGATGGCCCTCGAGCGCGTGCCGAGCGACATCCGTCGCGACGGCGGCGTCGCGCGCATGTCCGACCCCCAGATGATCCAAGAGATCCAGGCGACCGTCACCATCCCGGTGATGGCCAAGGCGCGCATCGGACACTTCGCCGAGGCCCAGATCCTCCAGGCCCTCAACGTGGACTACATCGACGAATCCGAAGTGCTGACCCCGGCCGATGAGGAGAACCACATCGACAAGTGGGCCTTCACCGTGCCCTTCGTCTGCGGGGCGACCAACCTGGGCGAGGCGCTGCGGCGCATCGGCGAGGGCGCCTGCCTGATCCGCTCCAAGGGTGAGGCCGGCACCGGCAACGTGGTCGAGGCCGTGCGGCACCTGCGCACGATCAACGCCCAGATGCGACGCCTCCAGAGCGCCGACGCCTCCGAGCTCTTCGCCCTGGCCAAGGACTTGGGCGCGCCGCTGCCCCTGGTGCGCGAGGTGGCCGAGACCGGGCACCTGCCCGTGCCGATGTTCTGCGCCGGGGGCATCTCCACGCCCGCGGACGCGTCGCTCGTCCTCCAGCTCGGTGCCGAGGCCGTCTTCGTGGGCTCGGGGATCTTCAAGAGCGAAGACCCCACGCGCATGGCCCACGCCATCGTCGAGGCCACCACTCACTTCCGCGACGCCGACGTCGTGGCCAAGGTCTCGACCGGACTCGGCGCGGCGATGCGCGGGGCCGAGACCGCGACGCTCGAGCAGCGTCTGGCCGAACGCGGCTGGTAGTGCGCGTCGGCGTCCTCGCCCTTCAGGGCGACGTGCGTGAGCACTCCGCGACCTTGCGCGCCCTGGGGGCCGAACCCGTCGCGGTGCGACGCGCCGAGCACCTCGAGGGCCTCTCCGGCGTGATCCTGCCCGGCGGGGAGTCCACGGCGATCGCCCACCTGCTCAGCACGTCGGGCCTGCGTGAGCCACTGGCCAAGGAGATCGAGTCCGGGATGGGGGTCTTTGGCACCTGCGCGGGACTGATCCTGCTCTCGCGCCAGGTGCTCGATGGTCGCGCCGACCAGTGGAGCTACGGCGCGCTGGACGTCGCGGTGCGCCGCAACGGCTACGGACGCCAGGTGGCGAGTTTCGAAACGACCCTCGAGGTCGAGGGCCTCGGCGAGGTCCCGGGAGTCTTCATCCGCGCGCCCAAGATCGAGTCCTGGAGCGAGTCGGTCGATGTCCTGGCCAGCCACGACCACGGTGACGGGGCCTTCCCGGTGCTCGTTCGCCAGGGTCCGGTGTGGGGCTGCGCGTTCCACCCCGAACTCACGAGCGACACCAGGGTGCACGAGCTCTTCGTCTCGTCGTTGATCGACCGCTAGCATTAACGCGCCCCGCGGGGCAGGAGGAACTATGTCCGGCCATTCGAAGTGGGCGACGACCAAACACCGTAAGGGAGCCAAGGACAGCGCTCGCGCCAAGGTGTTCGCCAAGATCATCCGTCAGGTGGAAGTCGCCGCGCGCGAGGGCGGGGGAGACCCCGCCGCCAACGCCAGCCTGCGCACGATGTTTCAAAAGGCCCGCGAGGCCTCGGTGCCCATCGACACGATCGAGCGCGCCATCAAGCGCGGCACGGGCGAGCTCGAGGGCGCGCGCTACGAGGCGGTGACCTACGAGGGGTACGCCCCCGGCGGGATCGCGGTCATTGTCGAGACGCTCACCGACAACCGCAACCGCACCAGCGCCGAGATCAAGCACCTGTTCTCCAAGAACGGCGGCTCCATCGCCGAGCCCGGCGCGGTCTCCTGGCAGTTCGACCGCAAGGGCGCGATCGAGGTCGCGGGACCCCTCGATGAGGACCAGCTGCTCGAGTGGGTCCTCGAGGCCGGGGGCGAGAACATGTCGGCCAACGGCGACAACTTCCTCGTCACCACCGAGCCGACCGACCTCGGTAAGGTCCGCGACGCCCTCGAGGGCTTTGGCGTGAAGGTGCAGTCCGCCGATCTCACGCTCGAGGCCCAGAACCAGATCGAGATCAGCGACGCCAGCGACGCCAAGAAGATCCTGCGCCTGATCGATGCCATCGACGACCACGACGACGTCCAAAACGTCTACGCCAACTTCGACGTCGCCGACGAGATCCTGGCCTCGCTCGAGGAGTAGTTCCACTCCCGCGCGGTGGGGCTGGGTAATATCGAACGTATGTTCGTACTTGGCATCGACCCGGGCCTGACCCGCTGCGGGTTCGGCCTCGTCGAGGGGGGCCTCGCCGGGCCCGAGTCCTTCCGCGCCGCGACGGCCGGCGTGCTGGCGACCGATCCGAGCGCGCCGGTCGAGACGCGACTGGCCCAGATCTACACGGACCTGGGCGAGCTCTACGACCAGTACTCACCCGACGTCGTCGTCGTTGAGCGGATCTTCTTCATGCGCAACGCCAAGACGGCGATCCCCGTCGCCCAGGCGAGCGGTGTCGCGGTGGCCCTCGCGGGCGCGCGTGGCGCCCTGGTTCGCCAATTCACCTCCCAGGAGGTGAAGCTCGCGGTGGCCGGCTACGGCGCGGCGAGCAAGGCCCAGGTCCAGGGCATGGTCGCTCGTCTGTGCTCACTCGCGTCGGTGCCGCGCCCGCCCGACGCCGCCGACGCGCTCGCCCTGGCGATCACCTATCTCATGGTGGCGCGCCTCGAGTCGCGCTACCCGGTGGCCACGTGATCGGCTGGCTCGCCGGGGTCGTGCGTCGTAACGACGCGGGCGTGGTGATCCTCGACGTGGGCGGGGTGGGATATCAGATCCATTTGGCCTCGCGCCGCGAGGTGGCGGTGGGCTCCTCGCTCGAAGTGCACGTGCGCACCGCGGTGCGCGACGACACGATCCTGCTTTACGGGTTCCTCGAGCCCGAGGAGCGAGACTTCTTTGACCAACTCCTCGCCACCCCCGGCGTGGGTCCCTCGACGGCGCTGGCGGCTCTTCGCACGATGGACATGGCCGACCTTGTGGCGGCCATCGAGGCCGGCGACGTGAAGACCGTCTCGACCGTGCCCGGGGTGGGAGCCAAGACCGCCAGTCGCATCGTGCTCGAACTGCGCGGCAAGGTGGTGGCGCCACTCGAGCCGGTCGTGGTGCCGCGAGACCTCGACGACGCCCTTCGCTCGTTGGGTTACTCGGCGAGCGAGATCCGCGACGCGCTCGCCGACGTGGACATCCCCGACGACGAGGCCGCCGCGTTGCGCGTCGCCCTCTCGCGACTGGGACGATCGTGAGGCGTGACACCGAGCTCGAGTCCTCGCTGGTGGCGGCCAGCGAGCGCGAAGTCGTCATGGACGCGACGCTGCGTCCGGCGCGTTTGGCCGACTTCGTGGGCCAGCGCGAACTGGTCGGCCACCTCGAGATCGTGCTGGGTTCGGCGCGTTCGCGCGGTCAAGTCGCCGACCACCTGCTCTTCGCCGGTCCGCCCGGGCTCGGCAAGACGTCTCTCGCCGCCATCGTGGCCGCGGAGATGGGCGCGACGCTTCGCGTCACCGCGGGACCGGTGTTGTCTCGCCCGGGTGACGTGGCGGCGCTGCTCACCGACCTCGCCGAGGGCGACGTGCTCTTCATCGACGAGATCCACCGCCTGACCCGAGCGGTCGAAGAGGTGCTCTACTCGGCCATGGAGGACCGTCGCCTCGACGTGATGGTGGGTCGCGGACCCTCGGCCCGCTCGATTCGCCTGGAACTGGCGCCCTTCACCCTCGTGGGGGCGACGACGCGCACCGGACTCGTGGCGGCGCCGCTGCGCGACCGCTTCGGATTCGTGGGCCAGCTCGACCTCTATGACGCGAGCGAGTTGGCCTCGATCGTGGATCGCTCTTCGCGCCTACTGGGCGTCGACGTGACCCCCGAGGCGGCCCGAGTGATCGCCTCGCGCTCGCGCGGCACACCGCGCATCGCGAACCGGCTCTTGCGCCGGGTACGCGACTACGCCGCGGTCGAAGGAGTCGGTGTCGTCGACGGACCCTTCGCCGCGACGGCCCTGGACGTCTTTGGCGTCGACGTCGAGGGCCTCGACAAGCTCGACCGGCGCATCCTCTCACTGCTCTGCGAGCAGTTCGCCGGCCAGGCGGTCGGCCTGACGACGCTCGCGCACGCGCTGGGCGAGGAGACGGCGACCATCGAGGACGCCTACGAGCCCTACCTGCTGCGCGCCGGGCTGCTCATTCGCACGCCTCGCGGGCGCCTCGCGACGGAACGGGCCTACCGGCACCTGGCCCTGCAGCCTCCGGGCGGGGGATTGGTCTAGGAAGCCTCGCTCCAGCGAGTAGGGTTTCTGGGGTCTATTGACGGAGGAAAAGTATCTATGTTGGCAGCCTCGAGCGGTGGCTCGTCGTCGATTTTTTTGATCTACGTCGTAGTCTTCGGCGCGCTCTATTTCTTCTACCTCCGTCCGCGCAATCGCAAGCAGAAGGCGGCTCGCCTCCAGGCCCGTCACGTCGAGGTCGGCCAGCGCGCCCAGACGATCGGCGGACTCTTAGGCACGGTCGTGAAGGTGAGTGACGAGGCCGTGACCCTGCGCACTGACTCGGGCGTGGAACTGGACTTCGTGCCCTCGGCGATCGCCCGGCGCATCGACCCCGTCGTGCCCGAGTCGACCGACGACGAGCCCAAGAACGAGACGCCCGAAAGCGATCAGTAGTGGCGTCGCCGGCCGGTTCGAAGCGTTCTCTCATCGTCAGCTTGATGCTGACGATCGTCGTGTCCTTCGGCGCCCTGATCACGACGCTGTCCTTCGGCTGGGGGCCCAAGCTCGGCCTCGACCTCGCCGGCGGACTGTCGGTGGTCTACAAGCCGGTCACCAACACGACGACGGCGAAGCTTCAAGAGGCCGTCACGATTCTGAACAACCGCGTCAACGGGCTGGGTGTCTCCGGGGCCACGGTCAATCTCCAGGGCAAGAACATCGTGGTCAGCGTTCCCGGCGTCTCGGACGCGCGCAACGTCCTCAAGATCGTCGGCCAGACGGCTCAGCTGCTCTTTCGCCCGGTCCTCTGTGAGGCCCTGCCCGCGTCAAAGACCGCCAAGACCGTCGCGACGCTTCCCCCGTGCGGGGCGTCGTACCTGATGTCGCCGGCCAACCTCGCCGTCGACACCAACACCGGCAACCCGACGAACAACATCCCGCCGGACCCGGCCTACACCAACATCGCCTCGACGTCCTCGACCAACGACAACCCCAAGAAGGTCGTGATCCTGCCCGGACTGGGCACGTCGTCGATTCGTTACGTGCTCGGCCCCTCCGAGCTCAACGGCACCGCGGTCAAGTCGGCGATCGCCCAGCAGAACACCATCGGTGCCTGGGTGGTCAACTACACCCTCACCTCTGCGGGCAGCCCCGCCTGGGACCGGGTGGCCCAGGCCAACTTCCACGGCCTGCTCGCCATCGAGCTCGACGGCGTGGTGCAGTCCGCCCCGCTGATCCAGCCCAACCAGACGAGCTTCACCTCCTTCGGTGGACAGGGCGAGATCTCGGGCTCCTTCACCGAGAGTTCGGCGAAGAACCTGGCCCTGGCCATGCAGTTCGGTGCCCTACCGGTACGACTCGTGGCGCTCAACACGGTGACGGTCTCGCCGACCCTCGGCCACAGCGCCCTCGTCGCGGGACTTGGCGCCGGTCTCGTGGGTCTCGCGCTGGTGCTGCTCTACACGATCGCCTACTACCGATTGCTGGGACTCGTCATCGTGCTCGGACTCGCGGTGACCGCGGCGTTGCTGTGGGCCATCATCTCGGCGCTCGGCCATACCGCCCTGGCACCGAGCTTCAGCCTGTCGGGCGTGACCGGACTCATCGTCTCGATCGGTATCACGGTGGACAGTTACATCGTGTACTTCGAGCGACTAAAGGACGAGGCCCGCTCGGGCCGCTCGATTCGCACCTCCGTCGACCGGGGATTCCGCTCGGCGTGGCGCACGGTGCTCGCCGCGGACACGGTCAGCCTGCTCGCCGCGGTGTTGCTCTACGTGATCGCCGTGGGCGAGGTGCGCGGCTTCGCGTTCTTCCTCGGGCTCTCGACGCTGATGGACGTGGCGATCACGTGGTACTTCACGCGACCGCTCGTGATCCTGCTCGGTCGTCGCAGTTCAGACTCCAACTCGGCGCTGTCCATGGCCGCCGGTCTCGCCGCGGGAGGCGCCCATGAGTGACGTCGACAAGACCCCGGGGCGCTTCGGGCGCATCTACCGCGGACTGACCACGATCGACTTCGTCGGACGGCGCAAGATCTGGTTCTCGATCTCGGCAATCATCATCGTGCTGGGTCTGGGCTCGCTCGCCGTGCGCGGCTTCAACCTGGGCATCGACTTCAAGGGCGGCAGCTCCTGGGAGGTGCTCGCGCCCAACTCGTCGATCTCGTCCATGACGAGCGCGGTGGAGAACGCGGGCCTCTCGCTGCCCACCGTCACAAAGCTCGGCAGCGACACCTACGAGGTGACCGCGGACCTCAACAACCTCTCGGCGGCGAACCAGCTGGCCATCACCAACAAGGTGGTCGACGCGATGGCCAAGGAGGCGGGCAAGGCGCCCAACCAGGTCTCGACCTCGAGCGTGGGGCCGACCTGGGGCGGGCAGATCTCCCAACGCGCCCTCGAGGCCCTGATCGTCTTCTTCATCGCGGTCGTGGCCTACATCGCGATGCGCTTCGAGCCCAAGATGGCCCTGGCCGCGTTCATGGCGATGCTCCACGACCTCTTGGTGACCGTGGGCGTGTACTCGCTCTTCGGTTTCCAGATCACGCCGGACACCGTGATCGCGATCCTCACCATCCTCGGGTACTCCCTCTATGACACGGTCGTCGTGTTCGACCGCGTGCGCGACAACACGGGCTCGGTCCTCAAGTCGGGCGACCTGAGCTACTCGGACATGGTGAACCTCTCGATGAACCAGACGCTGGCGCGCTCGATCAACACCTCCTTGGTGGCGATCCTGCCCGTCTTCTCGGTGCTGGCGGTCGGCGCCTACATCCTGGGTGCGACCAGCCTGCAGAACTACGGTCTGGCCCTGGTGGTCGGGCTGCTCTCGGGGGCGTACTCGTCGATCTTCATCGCGAGCCCGTTACTGGCGATGTTCAAGGAGCGCGAGCCGCGCTTTCGCGAGTTGGCCGAGCGGGTTACCTCGCGCGCCGAGCGGGCGACCCTGACCCCGGCCGCAGCAGCCGTGCTGTCCTCGGAGGGCACGGTGCGCAACCGGCCGGCGGGTTCATCGACCTCGCCGGTGCAGGCGCGGGCGCGCAAACAAAAGCGGCGGTAGCCGTAGGCTGACTACATGGTGCTCACGCGATCGTCGGACGCGGCGTTGGCCAGCTCGCTCGAGCGCTTGATCGCGCGCTTTCGCGAGCACCACCCCGAGTCGGTCGGCGACGTCGAGATCATCCGTCGCGCGGGGCTGGCGGCGATCACGGCCCACGAGGGCCAGCTGCGCCGCACCGGCGAGCCCTACGTCACGCACCCCATCGCGGTCGCCGGCATCGTGGCCGACCTGGGACTGGACGCCCTGACGATCGCCGCGGCCCTGCTGCACGACGCGGTCGAAGACACCGGGATGACGACCCAGTGGCTCGAGGGCGAATTCGGCGAGCAGGTGGCCGCCGTCGTCGACGGGGTCACCAAGCTCGACCGCCTCGAATTCGACTCCAAGGAGGCCCAACAGGCCGCGACCATCCGCAAGATGTTCATCGCCATGGCCCGCGACTGGCGGGTGCTCTTGATCAAGCTGGCCGACCGGCTGCACAACATGCGCACGATCTCGGTCATGCCGATGCATCGTCAACGCGCGATCGCCCAGGAGACCCTCGACGTCTACGCGCCGCTCGCGCACCGCCTCGGTGTCCAGCAGGTCAAGTGGCAGCTCGAGGACCTCAGCTTCGCCACGCTGCACCCCAAGCGCTACGCCGAGATCGAGCAGATGGTGGCCGTGCGCCAGCCCGAGCGCGAGGCCTACCTCGTCGAGGTGATGGAGTCGCTCTCGGCCAAGCTCGCGGGCTTTGGCATCACGGCCGAGGTGCGCGGTCGACCGAAGCACCTCTGGAGCATCTACGAGAAGATGGTCATCGGGGGCAAGGAGTTCGACGAGATCTTCGACCTGGTGGGCCTGCGGGTCATCGTCGAGGAGGACCGCGACTGCTGGGCGGTGCTGGGGGCGATCCACGCGCTCTGGTCGCCGGTGCACGGACGGTTCAAGGACTACATCAACTCGCCCAAGTTCAACCTGTACCAGTCGCTGCACACCACGGTGATCGGCCCGCGCGGCAAGTCCGTCGAGGTGCAGGTCCGCACCTGGGAGATGCACCGGCGCGCCGAGTTCGGCATCGCCGCCCACTGGGGCTACAAGGAGGGCGCCTCCACCAAGGAGATCGCCTGGATGCAGCGTCTGGCCGACGTCGAAGAGGAGGAGAACGACCCGATCGCCTTCTTGGAGGCGCTAAAACTCGACCTGGGCCAGGACGAGGTCTACGTCTTCACCCCCAAGGGGCGCGTCATTGCCCTGGTCGAGGGGGCCACGCCCATCGACTTCGCCTACGCGGTGCACACCGAGGTGGGTCACCACTGCGTGGGGGCCAAGGTGAACGGGCGACTGGTCTCGCTGGACACCGTGCTGCACTCGGCCGACGTGGTCGAGATCGTCACCAACAAGAACAACGCGGCCGGACCCTCGCGCGACTGGCTCAACATCGCCAAGTCCTCGCGGGCGCGTTCGAAGATCCGCCAGTGGTTCCAGCGCGAGCGCCGCGAGGACGCCATCGAGGGCGGGCGCGAGGAGCTGACCAAGGCGCTGCGCCGCGAGGGTCTGCCGATCGCGACCTCGATGTCCTCGAGCGCGCTCGACGCCGTGATCAAGTCGTTCAACCTCGAGGACCTCGACGCGCTCTTCATGGCGATCGACTCGAGCCAGATCTCGGCCCTCGCCGTGGTCCAGCGCCTGGACCGCGAGCTGCGCGGGGGAGAGGCCGAGCAGCTGCCCACCACGGTCACCAAGATGCCCCGCGGACGCACGACGCGCCGCTCGGCCGGGGTCTACGTCGAGGGTCTCGACGACGTCATGGTCCACCTGGCGCGCTGCTGCTCGCCGGTGCCGGGCGATCCCATCACGGGATTCATCACCCAGGGCCGGGGCGTCTCGGTGCACCGCGACGACTGCTCCAACGCGGTGGCCCTGGCCCAGCGCCTGGGCGAGCGCATCATCGACGTCGAGTGGGACGCCTCGGCGGTCGGCCAGTACCGCGCGGTGCTCGAGGTGCTGGCCTTTGACCGCTCGCGCTTGCTGCTCGACGTGTCCAAGGTGGTCGCCGAGTACCACCTCAACATCATCTCGAGCTCGTCGACGACGTCGGGCTCGCGCATCGTGCGTATGGTGTTCGACGTGGAACTCGTCGACCCGACCCATCTGGGCAGCCTGATCGCCGCCCTCAAATCCGTCGACGGTGTCTTCGACGCGTTTCGTCAGCTGCCCGGACAGAACAAGTCCTCATGAGCGGCCCCTCGGCCGTGCAGGCCCCCGTCGGCACGCACGACGTGCTGGCGCCGGACTCGGCGCGCTGGCAGCACCTGATCGCGACCTTCGCCGACTGGGCGAGACGTTTCGACTTCTCGCTCATCATCAACCCGCTCTTCGAGGACATCGCGGTCTTCAACCGCGGCATCGGCGAGGGCAGCGAGATGGCGACCAAGGAGATGTACGTCTTCGACGATCGCGGCGGTCGCACGCTCGCGCTGCGCCCCGAGGGCACGGCGTCGGTCGTGCGCGCCTTCGTCCAGCACCGGCCCGCCACCCCCTTCAAGGCGTGGTACATCACGCCGGCCTTTCGCTACGAGCGCCCCCAGAAGGGCCGCTACCGCCAGCACCACCAGCTCGGCGTCGAGGCCCTCGGCACCGACGACCCCGCCCTGGATGTCGAGGTGGTCTCCCTCGCTTGGCGCTTCTACGCCGCGCTCGGTCTCACGCGGGTGCGACTGCTGATCAACTCGATGGGTCACCCCGAGTGCCGCGCCGCCTACGTCGCGGTTCTCACCGACTACCTCGCCGCCCACGAGGCCGAGATCTGCGACGAGCACCGTCCCACCTGGCGCAACAACCCCCTGCGCGTGCTCGACTGCAAGAAGGACGCTTGCGTGGCCCTAACCACGGTGGGTCCGATGCTGATCGACCATCTCTGCCACGAGTGCGCGACGCACTTCGCCCAGGTGCGAAGGGGTCTGTCGGACATCGGCATCGAGAGCGAGCTCAACCCGCGACTGGTGCGGGGCTTTGACTACTACACCCGCACGACCTTCGAGTTCGTCTCCGACGCGCTCGAGAGCGCCCAGAATGCGGTCGGCGGCGGAGGGCGCTACGACACCCTGGTCGAGCAGCTCGGCGGCCCGCCGACGAGTGGCATCGGATTCGGCAGCGGCATCGAGCGGCTGCTCCTCGTCCTCGAGGCCGAGGGCGTCACCGTGCCGGTTCCCGCTCTCGACGTCTTCGTCGTGGACACCTGCGAGGAGGACGCCACCAGCGTGCTGGTCGACGAGCTGCGCCGGGGCGGGCTCTCGGTCGGGCGCGCCTACGACGCGCGCTCGATGAAGGCGCAGATGAAGGCGGCCGACCGCTCTGGGGCGCGCTACGCCCTCCTCGTGGGCCCACGAGAGCAGGCCGCCGGCGAGGTTACGATGAGGGACCTGCGTGGTGACGACTCAGCG
>JAJXXB010000060.1 GCA_021781315.1 Actinomycetes bacterium
GGCACCACGCCGGCCAGGTCCGGCGCGTAGGGCGTGATCATCAGGTCGCGGGTGGCGCGCGAGATCACGTCGGGGCGCAACCAGGCGAGCCCCAGGGTGATGAGGTCGCGGGTGGGGCCGACGACTCCGGCGGACGCACGGCCCTCGAGGCGCGACTCGCTCATCCCCAGGGGGGCGAAGATCCGTGACTCGAGCCACGTCGATGGCTCGTTATCGCCCACGACGAGCGAGACGGCAAGATCGATCCCGTAGTTGGAATAGACCCGCTTGGCGCCCACCGCCGCACGCGGGTCTGCCTCTTCGAGTCCCGCACCGCTCGAATGGCTCAGGAGATCGGCGATCGTCTCGCCCCGCGGCCCGATCGTCTCGTTGTAGCGGTGCAATCCCCAATCGAACTCGACGCCGAAGGCCATCGCCACGGCCATCTTGGACACCGAGGCCCAGGCCCGGCGCTCGCCGAGGTCCCCGGCGTCGGCGAGGCGCTCGTCGACGCCGTCTCGCACGCGAAACACCGCGGCAGCGGCCCGACCCGGCCACTCTCGCGTCAGTGCCTCGCTCACGCTCCCCGATGCTAGTAAAGCCCCCCTAGAGTCTCGGGGGTGATCAGCGTACTGAGCGGCGGAGTGGGCGCGGCCCGACTCCTCGCGGCGCTGCGTGCGAACACTCCCGAGGTCGAGCTCGAGGCCATCGTGAACGTCGGTGACGACCTCGTGTTGCACGGACTGACCATCTGCCCGGACCTCGATACGATCACCTACACCCTGGCGGGACTCAACAACGAGGTGACCGGCTGGGGGCTCACCGGCGAGACCTGGCGCGTGATGGACGAGCTTGAGGGCCTCGGCGGCGCCGCCTGGTTCCGCCTCGGCGATCGCGACCTCGCCACCCACCTCTATCGATCCCAGCGCCTGGCGGAGGGGGCCACCAAGAGCCAGGTCGCGAACGAGCTCGGCGAGCACCACGGCATCGGCGTGCGCCTGTTGCCGGTCAGTGACGATTCGTTGGCGACCATGCTCGACACCGAGGTGGGTGAACTGACCTTTCAGGAGTACTTCGTCGCGCACCGCCACGGCGTCGCGGTGCGCGCCATCCGCGTCGAGGGCGCCGCGAGCGCCACGGCGGCTCCCGGGGTGCTGGCGAGCCTGGAGTCGGCGACGCGCATCGTGATCGCCCCCTCCAACCCCCTCTTGTCGATCGACCCGATCCTCGCGGTCGCGCCCATCCGCGAGCGACTCGCCGCGCGGCGCGACGACGTCGTGGCGGTCTCGCCCATCGTGGGCGGCGCCGCCCTCAAGGGTCCGGCCGACCGGCTCCTCGAAGAGATGGGATATCCCGCGACCTGCGTGGGCGTCGCCCAGTTCTACCGTGGACTCGTCGGCACCCTCGTCATCGACGAAGTCGACGCCGTCCACGCCGACGCGGTGCGCGACGTCGGGATGGACTGTGTCGTGACGACGACGATCATGTCCGATCCCGCGAACGCCGCCCGGCTCGCTCAGGTCGTCGCCTCGTGACGCTCACCGTCACTCCCCTGGCGCTGGCGGTGGCCGTGGTCGCCGGCGACGACCTCGCCGCGCACCTGCTCGGCGCCCTGGACGCCGCGGGCCAGTCGCTCGCCGCGGGCGACCTGGTGGTCGTGACGAGCAAGGTTGTGGCCAAGTCCGAGGGCCGCGTCGTCGCGTTCTCGGGACTCGAAGCCGACAAGGTGCGCCTCATCGAGAGCGAGTCGCGCCGCGTCTTGCGCCGGCGCGGATCGTTGCGCATCACCGAGACCCACCACGGCTTTATCAACGCGAACGCCGGAGTCGACCTCTCCAACGCCGACGAGGGAACCGCGGTGCTCCTGCCCCTCGATCCGGACCGCTCCGCGCGCCGACTGCGCGGCGAGATCGGTCGGCGCGTGGGCGTCGAGATCGGCGTGGTGATCACCGACACCTTCGGGCGGGCCTGGCGACAGGGCGTGTGCGACGTAGCCATCGGCTCGGCCGGCGTGCGAGCCCTGCTCGACCTGCGCGGCACGACCGACGCCAACGGACGCATCCTCGAAGCGACCGAGGTCGCGATCGCCGACGAGATCGCCGCGGCGGCGAACCTAGTGATGGGCAAGGCCGCCTCGACGCCGTTCGCGCTATTGCGCGGACTCGAGGCGTCGTTCTTCGGCGAGGGATCGGTCGGCCAGGATCTGGTGCGCCGCCCCCACGACGACCTCTTTCGCTAGCTCTCACCTCGACGCACGTCGCCCGCGAGTGACTCGCCGGGCTGGACGAACTCGCCGGCACCGATCACGCACGTCGCCTCGAGCGTGGCGTGCGCGCCGATGACCGCGCCCGGACCCACGACGCAGTGGCTCAACACGGCACCGTCGTCAACGACGCAGCCGGGCATCAGGACCACGTGATCGAGTTCCACGCGCGCACCCACCACGCAGTCGCGGTCCACGACCGCTCGGCGCAGGCGCGCGTCGGGCGCCACGCGCGCGCTCGGGTGGCACCACGTCGCGTCGACGAGACCGACCAGCGCGGGCCCGTGATGGCCGTTGCGTCCCTCGAGGACGTCGACGTTGGCACGCAGGTAGGTGGCGGGCGTGCCGGTGTCGAGCCAGTAGCCCTCGTCGGCCAGGGCGAAGAGCGAGCCCTCGGCCGCCATCGCGGGAAACGTCTCGCGCTCGACGCTGACCGGCCGCCCGGCGTCGATTCGCTCGAGGACCGACGGTTCAAACAGGTAGGCGCCGGCGTTGATCAGATTCGTGGGCGCCTCGTCGCGCGGGGGCTTCTCGACGAAGGCGATCACGCGACCGTCGGGCGTCGTTGGCACGACGCCGAAGAGTGAGGGGTCCTCGACCGCGTGCAAGGAGATGCTCGCGGAGGCGTGTCGCAAACGGTGAAAGTCCAGCAGCGCCGTGACGTCGAGATCGGTCAGGACGTCGCCGTTGACCACCAGGAACGTCTCGTCGATGCCCGCGTGCTCGGCCGCGAAACGAATCGCCCCCGCGGTGCCGTTCGGCTCGGGCTCGACCGCGTAGCTGACGTTGACTCCCCCAATGACGTTGTCCGGGTACGCCTCGATGAACCGATCGGGCATGTAGCCCAGCGACAGCACCGCGTCGGTGACTCCCTGTCGGCCGAGGTTGCCGAGCACGTACTCGATGATCGGCGAACCCACGAGAGGCAGCATCTGCTTGGGCGTGTGATACGTCAAGGGCCTCATCCGAGTC
>JAJXXB010000112.1 GCA_021781315.1 Actinomycetes bacterium
GAGCTCACCCTCGTCGACGAGCCGATCGCCGAGCCCGGCGAGCACGACGTGGTCATTCGCGTCGAGGCCGCGCCGATCAATCCCTCGGACCTCGGGCTGCTGCTCGCCGGGGCGGACCTGTCGAGCGGGACGCGCGCCGACGTCGCCGGGCGCCCGACGGTCACCGCCACCATCGACCCGCAGCACTTCGCACCGCTCGCCGGCCGCCTCAACACCTCGATGCGCGTGGGCAATGAGGGCGCCGGCACGGTCGTCGCGACGGGACCCGGCGCGCGCGAGTTGCTCGGGCGCACCGTCTCGGTGGCCGGCGGCTCGATGTACGCCCAGTACCGCACCGTCGACGCGTCGCTGTGCCTCGTGCTGCCCGAGGGCACGCCGGCCCGGGCCGGCGCGTCGGCCTTCGTCAATCCCATGACCGCGCTCGGGATGGTCGAGACCATGCGCCTCGAGGGCCACCGGGCGATCGTGCACACCGCGGCGGCGTCGAACCTCGGCCAGATGCTCGTACGGCTCTGTGCGGCCGAGCGCGTGCCGCTCGTCAACGTGGTGCGCCGGCCTGAGCAGGCGGCCCTGCTCGCCTCGCTCGGGGCGCAGTACGTCTGTGACTCGAGCGCGCCGACCTTCGAGGCCGACCTCGCGGCCGCGGTCGCGGCCACGTCGGCGACGATCGCCTTTGACGCGACCGGCGGTGGCACGCTCGCGAGCCAGATCCTCACCGCGATGGAGGCGGCCGCCGTCGCCGGCGCCCCTTACAGCCGCTACGGCTCGTCGGTACACAAGCAGGTCTACGTCTACGGGGGACTCGACCGGGGTCCGACGGTGCTGACGCGCAACTTCGGCTTCGCCTGGAGCGTCGGGGGCTGGCTGCTGACGCCGTTCCTCCAGCGCATCGGCGCCGAGGCCGTGGCGCGGCTGCGCCAGCGCATCGCCGACGACCTGACGACGACCTTCGCGAGCACCTACTCCCACGCCATCTCGCTCTCCGAGGCCCTCGACCTCGCGGTGTTGGCCGAGTACGCGCGCCAGGCGACCGGCGAGAAGTACCTGATCGAGCCGCATCGAGGCTGACCCGCGGCCTGGTCGCCGGGGCGCTCGCGTGCCATGATGCGAGCGTGCCGATCGTCACCGTCTTTCGCAGTCGCCTGCGCCCGGGCGTGGAGGACGAGTACCAACGTCTCGCTGGGGCGATGAGCGAGCTCGCGCACGCGATGGACGGCTTCATCGAGGAGAAGCTGTTCGTCGCCGCCGACGGCGAGCGGGTGACGATCGTGCGCTTCGCGGACTGGCCGAGCCACCGGGCGTGGGCGGAGCACCCGGCGCACCGCGAGGCTCAGCGGCGTGGCCGTGACGAGTTCTACGAGTCCTACGACATCACCGTCGCCGAGGAGACGGATCATCGCACGATGGAGGGCTCGTCGGACCAGTCCCGCTGAGCCGGCGGTCGTTCGCGGCGGGCCCCAAGCCCGAAAGGGGCGAGGGTTATGCTACGAATCTCATCGTTCGAACGTGCGACGCGCGTACGGTCGGGTGAGACGGGAGGTGACGGTGGCGGACGAAACCTCGGGCGCAGCGCGCACGACGTCCGCCGCGACCTACGAGAGCCTGCTCGACGTGGCGCTCAACCTGCGCTGGACCTGGAAGGTCGACACCCGCGGCCTCTTCGCCAAACTCGACCCGACGGCGAGCCCGGGCGCGCTCGAGTGGCCCCACCAGCTGCTGCTCGGCCTGGGCCGCACCCGGGTGAACGCGCTGCTCGCGGCCGACCCCGCCCTCGCCGACCTGGCCGCGCGGGTGATCGAGGACTTCCGCTCCTACCAGCGCGCCTCGGCCCCCACGTGGTTCTCGACGACGCACCGCGAGCACCGTGACCTGGTCGTCGCCTACTTCGCCGCCGAGTTCTCCCTCACCGACTCGCTGCCGATCTTCGCCGGGGGGCTCGGGACCGTCGCCGCCGAGCACCTGAAGGCCGCGAGCGCCCTCGGCGTCCCGCTCGTCGGCGTCGGCCTGCTCTACCGGGGCACGTCGCACCAGTGGCTCGACCGCGACGGACGCCAGCACGAGGCCTGGGACATGATGTCGCCCGAGAAGATGCCGATCGAGCTCGCGCGCGACGCCAAGGGCCGCGCCGTGCAGGTCGCGGTGAACCTGCCGGGGCGCGACGTGCAGGTCGCGGTCTACCGGGCCCGGGTCGGGCGCAACCAGCTCTTCCTGCTCGACAGCGCCGTCGCCACCAACGCCGAGGCCGACCGGTCCCTCACGACCCGGCTCTACGACAGCGACGTCGAGACCCGTCTCGCCCAGGAGCTCATCCTCGGCGTCGGCGGGGTGCGCGCGCTGGCCGCGCTCGCCATCGAGCCCGACGTCGTGCACCTCAACGAGGGCCACTGCGCCTTCGCGCTGATCGAGCGCGCCCGGCGCCTGATGGCGACCGAGAGCCTGAGTCTGGACGAGGCCCTCGCCGCGGTGCGCCCGGGGGTCCTGTTCACCACCCACACGCCGGTCGCGGCCGGGCACGACTACTTCGCCCCCGACCTCGCCCGGCGCTACCTCGACCCCTACGCGACCCAGCTCGGGGTCGCGACGGACTCGCTCGTCGCGCTCGGCCAGGTCGACCCCGGCCGGCCCGGCGACTCGTTCTGCCCGACGGTCTTCGCGATGCGCCTCGCCGGGCACCGCAACGGGGTGAGCCGCCTGCACGGCCGGGTCACGCGCGACCAGTGGCGCGCGCTCTGGCCCCGGCTGCCGATCGACGAGGTGCCGATCGGCCACGTCACCAACGGGGTGCACCTCGAGTCCTGGACGACCGAGCTCTTCAGCGACCTGCTCACCACGAGCGTCGGACCGCAGTGGCGCACGACCCCCGGTGACCCCGTGATGTGGTCGGCCCTGCGCGACGCCGATGACGCCGAGCTCTGGCGGGTGAAGAACGACGCGCGCGCCCACCTGGTGGAGTTCGCGCGGCGCCGGGCGCACAAGGACCTCGCGCGGCGAAACGCCCCGAGCGAGCGCGTCGCCGCGGTGTCGGTGCTGCACCCCGACCGGCTCACCATCGGCTTCGTGGGCCGTTTCGTCACGTACAAGCGCCCGACGCTGCTGCTGCGCGACCCCGAGCGGCTCGCGCGGCTGCTGCGCGACCCCGACCGGCCGGTCCAGATCGTCTTTGCCGGCAAGGCCCACCCGAGCGACGAAGCG
>JAJXXB010000062.1 GCA_021781315.1 Actinomycetes bacterium
GTAGAAGGCGGTGAGCCGCTGGGCCAGATCGAAGAGGTACGTACAGAGCCGGTGCGGTGCGGCGCCCTCGAGCATCGAGGCGACCGCGTCGGGCCAGCCGAGCAGGCCGAGCGCCAGGGCGCGCGAGGGCGCGTTGTCGAGGGTGAAGGCCGCGGCGCCGAGCTCGACGTCGCCGGCCCGACGCAGGATCGAGCGCAGCCGCGCGTGGGCGTACTGCAGGTAGGGACCGGTGTCGCCCTCGAAGGCGAGCATGCGGTTCAGGTCGAAGACGTAGTCGCGCTGGCGTTCGGTCGACAGGTCGGCGTACTTGATCGCCGCGCGCGCGATCTGGGTGGCGAGCTCGTGGCGGGCCTCGTCCTCGAGGTCGGTGCCGCGCTCGACGAGCGCGTCGTAGGCCCGCTCGATGGCCTCGTCGAGCAGGTCCACCAGCTTCACGGTCTCACCGCTGCGGGACTTGTACATCTTGCGGTCGGGTCCGAGAATGCTGCCAAAGGCGACGTGCTCGCAGCGAACGGTGTCGGGCAGCCACCCGGCGGAACGCGCGACCGCGAAGACCATGGCGAAGTGCTGGGCCTGGGGCGCGCCCACCACGTAGAGCATCTCGTCCGCGCCGAGTCGCCCGACCCGGTCGCGCACGGCGGCGAGGTCGGTCGCCGCGTAGCCGAATCCCTCGTCGCGCTTCTGGACGATGAGCGGTAGCCGCTCGCCGTCGCGGTTGGTGAAGCCAGGCGGGAAGACGCAGCGCGCGCCATCGCTCTCCTCGAGCAGCCCGAGCGCGTCAAGGTCGGCCACGACGCCTTCGAGGGCGTCGTTGTAGTACGACTCGCCCACCACGTCCTCGGGCGTGAGGGTCACGTCGAGCTTGGCGTAGACCTGGCTGAAGTAAGCGACCGACTGATCGACGAGCAGGTGCCAAAGCCGGCGCGTCTCGGGGTCCCCGCCCTGGAGCAGCACCACTCGGGCCCGGCTGCGGTCTCGGAAGGCCTCGTCGGCGTCAAAGGCCGTGCGCGCGCCCTGGTAGAAGGTGTTGAGGTCACCGATCGACAGCTCGGCGATGGCCCGGTCCTCGCCCAGGTCGAGCAGGTACTCGATCAGCATGCCAAAGGGCGTGCCCCAGTCGCCGACGTGGTTGCGCGCGATCACGCGGTTGCCGGCCAGGCGCTCGGTCCGCGCCAGCGCGTCGCCGATCACCGTCGAACGGAGGTGGCCGATGTGCATCTCCTTGGCGACGTTCGGGGCGGAGTAGTCGATGACGACGGTCTTGGGCGACGCGGCGCGGGCGAGGCCGAGGCGCTCGTCACCGACGAGCGCGCGTAGCTGCGCGGCGAGGAAGGCCGGCTCGAGCACGATGTTCAAGAACCCCGGGCCCGCGACCTCGACCGTGGCCACCCCGTCGAGGTCGTTCGTGGCGGCGATCTCGGCCGCCACGTCGCGCGGTGGCCGGCCGAGGGTCTTGGCGAGCGCCATCACGCCGTTGGCCTGGAAGTCGGCGCGCTCCGAGGTACGAAGCACCGCGTCGGTGCCCGGCGCCAGGCGATCGAAGGACCGCGCCAGGCGCTCGGCCAAGATCTCGTAGGTGGAGCCCATCGGGTCAGTCTCCCACGTCCCGGCTCGAGGCCGGAAACGCGACCCCGCCCGAGGGGGCAGAATAGAGAGATGACCTCTCTCAACTCCTTCGGCTCCGCCAGCACGCTCACCGTCAACGGCAAGGGTCTCACGTACTACTCGCTGCGCGCCGACGCCCTGGCGACGTTCGGCGTCGACAAGCTCCCCTACTCGATCAAGGTCCTGCTCGAGAACCTGTTGCGCCACGAGGACGGCCACAAGGTTCGCGCCGCCGACATCGAGGCGCTGGCGCGCTGGGCCGAGACGCCGACGCGCCACGGCGAGGCCGCGGGCGACGACGCCCGCGAGATCGCCTTCACGCCCGAGCGGGTCCTGATGCAGGACCTCACCGGCGTGCCGGCCGTCGTGGACCTGGCGAGCATGCGCGACGCGATCATCGCCCTGGGCGGCGATCCCGAGAAGATCAACCCACTCGTGCCCGTCGAGATGGTCATCGACCACTCGGTGATCCTCGAGCGTACGGGCTCGCCGACGAGCTACGACGAAAACGTCGCTATCGAGTACGACCGCAACGTCGAGCGCTACACCTTCTTGAAGTGGGCCCAGAGCTCCTTTGACCGGTTCCGCGTCGTACCTCCGGGCATGGGCATCTGCCACCAGGTCAACCTCGAGCACCTCGCGCGCGTGGTCTTCGAGAACGAGGGCGTCGCCTACCTCGACACCGTCGTTGGCACCGACAGCCACACCACCATGGTGAACGGACTGGGCGTGCTCGGCTGGGGCGTTGGCGGCATCGAGGCCGAGGCCGGCATGCTCGGCCAGCCGACCTCCATGCTCATCCCGCCGGTCGTCGGCCTGCGCCTGACCGGGTCGACCCGCGAGGGCGTCACGGCGACCGACGTAGTGCTGACCATCACCGAACTGCTGCGCCGCCACGGCGTCGTCGGCAAGTTCGTCGAGGCCTACGGCCCGGGTGTCGCCGCGCTCTCGCTCGAGACCCGCGCGACCATCGGCAACATGTCGCCCGAATACGGCGCGACCTGCACCATCTTCCCGATCGACCAGGTCACGCTCGACTATCTGGCCTTCACCGGCCGCAGCGCCGACCACCTCGCCCTCGTCGAGGCATACGCGAAGGCCCAGGGCGTCTGGCACGACCACACCGTGAGCGAGCCCACCTACTCCGAGTACGCCGAGCTCGACCTGGCGACCGTCGAGCCGAGCCTCGCCGGGCCCAAGCGCCCCCAGGACCGCGTCTCGCTGTCGGGCGCGCGGGGGGCCTTTCGCGACGCGCTCGGGCGCGAGCCCATCACCGTCGAGGGCACCGAGTACGCCGAGTCGCTGCGCGACGGCGCGGTGACGGTGGCGGCGATCACCTCGTGCACCAACACTTCGAACCCGGCCGTGCTCGTCGCCGCGGGCCTCGTCGCCCGCCGGGCCGTCGCCAAGGGCCTCACGGCCAAGCCCTGGGTGAAGACTTCGCTCGCGCCCGGCAGCCGGGTCGTCATGGACTACCTCGAGCGCGCCGACCTCGTCACCCCGCTCGACCAGCTCGGCTTCTACCTGGCCGGCTTCGGCTGCACGACCTGCATCGGCAACACCGGTC
>JAJXXB010000035.1 GCA_021781315.1 Actinomycetes bacterium
CACCGCGCTCGCCACCAACGCCGGCTGGCTGCTCGCCGCGCGCACCCTCGACGGCGTCCAGGGCGCGGCCACCGGCACCGCCTCGGGGGCGCTGATCTCGCTCGTCTTCACGCCCGAGACGCGCGTCAAGGCCATGGGCTGGTGGTCGCTGATCGGCGCGGGCGGCCCGGTGATCGGCGTGTCGCTGGGCTCGCCGATCATCGCCACCTTCGGCTGGCGAGCCCTGTTCTGGGTCCAGCTCGTGCTGATCGTCGTCGCGCTCGCCGTCGTGTGGTTCGTCCTGCCGCGCCACGAGGGCGCGCCCGTCGCCAACGCGCGCGGCGCCTTTCGCGAGATGGACTGGCTGGGCAGTTGGGCGCTCTCGGGGAGCATCTTGTGCCTGATGCTGGGGCTCTCGCTCGCCCCGTCCTGGGGCTGGGCCAGCGGCGCCACCCTCGCCCTGGGCGCGACCAGCGTCGCGCTGCTCGGCGTCTTCATCTACCGGCTCAACCACGCGGCCAACCCGCTGATCCCGCCGCACTACTTTCGCCGTCGCAACTTCGTGATGCCGATGCTGCTGCGCGGGGCCGCGACGTTCGCCTACTTCGGCGGGTTCTTCCTCTTCCCCCTGCTGATGGAGCGCGGATACGGCTACTCGATCGCGCGCGTGGGCGCGATCGCCGTGGCCCGCCCCATCGTCTTCGCCATCAGTTCGCCCATCGCCGGCTACGTCGCGATGCGCATCGGCGAGCGCGTGAGTGCCATCGCCGGGGCGATCTTCCTCGCCGGCTCTCTCAGCGTCTTCGCGCTCCTCACGCCGGGATCGGGCGCGCTCGAGGTGGTGATCGCCCTCGCCCTCTCGGGACTGGGCATGGGGGTCGCCATGCCCTCGTCGAGCTCGGTGATGGCCAACGAGGTGCGCGCCAACGAGTTCGGCGTGATGTCGGCCGCCCAGATGCTCTCGGTTCAGGTCGGCGAGGTCGCCGGCATCGAGATCCTCGAGACCGTCCAGCAGGCCCTCGTTCGCCGCCACCACCTGGTCGGCGCCGCCCCGGGCCCCGGACTGCTCGCCACCTTTCGCCTGCCCTTCGCCATCGGCGCGGCGGTCGCGGGTGTGAGCGTGGTGGCGGCTCTGTTCCTGCGCGACGTGCCCCGTCCGAATCGGGCGCGCAGCGCCGACCGGTAAAGTCTCTTCCATGACTACGCCCCTCCTGCCCGGTGCCGAGCCCTTCTCCTCTCCCGGGGGCCCCCACGGGGTGCTCGTCCTGCACGGATTCACCGGCAGCCCGGCCTCGATGCGCCCGTTGGCCGAGCGCCTCGCCGCGCAGGGATATAGCGTCGAGTTGCCCCTCTTACCGGGGCACGGGACCTCGGTCGAGGACATGAAGACGACGACCTGGGCGGACTGGACGAGCGCGGCGCTCGCCGCCTACGACGAGCTCGCCGCGCGCAGCCAGCGTGTCGCCGTCGTGGGCCTCTCCATGGGCGGGGGCCTCACCGCCCACGTCGCCCAGCACCGCGACGTCGCGGCCTGCGTGTTCATCAACCCGCTGGTCAAGCCGGTCGCCGACGAGCTCTACGCCGGCCTGGTGGAGCTTCTCGCCGCCGGCGTCGAGGAGTTCGAGTCGATCGGCGAGGACATCAAGAAGGAGGGCGTCTCCGAGGCCGCCTACCCGGCGACGCCGCTCGTGTGCGCCAAGAGCCTCTTCGACGGCGTGGCCGTGCTGCACGAGGGGCTCTCGACGATCAGCGCGCCCGGCCTGCTGCTGCAGAGCCGCGAGGACCACGTCGTCACCTCCGACAACGGCGACGCACTCGTCGAGCTCGTCGCGGGCCCGCTCGAGCGGATCTGGCTCGAGGACTCCTACCACGTGGCGACCCTCGACAACGACCAGGCCCTCGTCGAGTCGGCCACCCTCTCGTTCATCGAGCGGACCCTCGCGTGACCAACCCCCTGACCCGCGACGAGGTCGCCCACGTCGCGCACCTGGCCCGGCTGCGGCTGTCTGAGGACGAGCTCGAGCGCTTCACCGCCCAGCTCGGGGCCGTCCTCGAGCACGCCGCCGACATGAACGAGCTCGACCTCGAGGGCGTCGAGCCCACGGCGCACCCCTTCGGGCTGATCAACGTGGTGCGCGCCGACGTGGTGCGCCCCAGCCTCGATCGTGACGAGGTCCTCGCCATGGCCCCCGACGCCGAGGACGGGCGCTTCGCGGTGCCGCGCATCATGGGTGAGGCGCCGTGAGCGCGTTGGACGTCGCCGCGCGGGTGCGCGCCGGCGAGTCGAGCGCGGTCGCCGAGCTCGAGAACTCGCTCGCGGCCATCGAGTCGCGCAACGGCGAACTCAACGTCTTCTTGCACGTCGACGACGAGGGCGCCTACCGCGCGGCCCGTCGCGTCGACGCCGACGTGGCCGCGGGCCGCGACCCCGGTCCCCTCGCCGGGGTGCCGGTCGCGCTGAAGGACAACCTGTGCACCCGCGGGGTGCCCACGACGTGTTCGAGCCGGATCCTCGAGGGCTGGCGCCCGCCCTATAGCGCCACGGTCGTTGACCGCCTGCTCGCCGCCGGCGCGGTGCCGGTCGGAAAGACGAATCTCGATGAGTTCGCGATGGGTTCCTCCACTGAGACCTCGGCCTTTGGCACCACGCGCAACCCGCTCGATCCCTCGCGCGTGCCCGGCGGCTCCTCGGGCGGCTCGGCGGCCGCGGTCGCCGCCGACATGACGCCGATCTCACTCGGCAGCGACACGGGGGGATCGATCCGCCAGCCCGCGGCGCTCTGTGGGATCGTGGGCGTGAAGCCGACCTACGGACTCGTCTCGCGCTACGGGCTGATCGCCTTTGCCAGCTCGCTCGATCAGATCGGACCCTTCGCGCGCACCGTCGCCGACGCCGCCCTCGTGCTGGAAGTGATCGCCGGGCACGACCCGATGGACTCGACCTCGCTGCCCGAGGAGGCCCCGCGCCTGCTCGAGCACCTCGACGACGGCGTAAGCGGGCGCAGCGTGGGACTGGTGCGCGAGCTTCTCGAGGGCGCCGACGCCGAGATCGTGGCGAGCGTGCATCGTGCGGCCGAGCGCCTGGCGGCCGAGGGCGCGACCATCAAAGAGGTCTCGATCCCCGAGTTGCACCTGGGGCTCTCGGCCTACTACCTGATCGCCCCGGCCGAGGCCTCGAGCAACCTC
>JAJXXB010000009.1:0-1391 GCA_021781315.1 Actinomycetes bacterium
GGCTCACCACCCGCCAGGCCGTCCAGTTCCACGGCGTCGCCAAGCACGATCTGCGACACGTCGCCTCGACCCTGCACGAGCACCTGATGACGTCCTTCGCGGCGTGCGGCGACGTCGTGCGCAACACGGTCACCTGCCCGGACCTCGCACTTTCGGGGGCGGGCGACCTACGCCGTGACGTCGCGACGCGCATCGCGCGGGCCTTCAAGCCCGCGTCGCGCGCCCACTGGGAGATCTTCGTCGACGGCGTGCTCGCGGCCTCGGGCGTCGACGTCGAACACGACTTCTACGGCGAGACCTACCTGCCGCGCAAGTTCAAGGTCGCCATCGCGCACCCCGAGGAGAACTGCGTCGACGTCTACGCCCAGGACCTCGGGCTGGTTCCCACCACCCACCCCGAGGTCGGCGAGGGGTTCGCCGTGCTCGTGGGCGGCGGACTCGGCCGCTCCTACGCGCACGAGGACACCTTCGCCCGGCTCGGTGAACCACTGACCTTCGTCACCCACGACGAGGTCATCGATCTCATCGGCGCGGTCATTGCGACCTACCGCGACCTCGGCGACCGCGCGAACCGTCGCCGCGCGCGCATGAAGTACGTCGTCGCCGACCTCGGCATCGCGAACTTCGCCGCTGAGGTGTCGCGCCGCTACGGACCGCTGCGTGCGCCGATCGAGGTCCGCCTCGGGCCCGCCGAGGACCACCTGGGCTGGCGCGAGGACGGCGACGGCCGCTGGCGCCTCGGGATTCCCGTCGGCGCGGGCCGCGTGCGCGACGTCGCCGAGGGACTCGGACTGCGAAGCGCGCTACGCGACGTGCTCGAGGGACGCGACCTCTCGCTCGTGGTGACCGCCCAACAGGACCTCATCGTCGCCGGGGTCGCCGCCGAGGATCGCGACGAGATCGACCGCGTGCTCGCGCGCCACGGCGTGCGCGGGGTCGAGGCGCTCGGCCGCGTGGAACGTTCGGCGCTCGCCTGCCCGGCGCTACCGACCTGCGGCCAGGCCCTCGCCGAGGCCGAGCGGGTCCTACCAGCCGTCGTCGAGTCCGTCCAGGTCGAGCTGGACCGGCTCGGTGGATCGAGACGAATCCAGCTGCGCATGACGGGGTGCCCGAACGGGTGCGCCCGCCCCGCGGTCGCCGAGGTCGGCGTCGTCGGGCGTACGAAGAGCACCTACGACGTCTTCCTCGGAGGCGGACCGCGCGGCGACCGACTCGCACGCGTGGTGCGCGAGAAGGTGAAGCTCGACGAACTACCCGAGGTCCTGCGCCCCTACCTCGAACGGTGGCGCGACGAGGGGCGAGACGGCGAGGCCTTCGGCGACTTCATCGACCGGGTTTCCACGTCGTGACGGTCTACCTCGTGGGCGCGGGGCCCGGGGCCGCCGATCTGT
>JAJXXB010000009.1:1401-3155 GCA_021781315.1 Actinomycetes bacterium
CCTGTTGAGCGTGCGCGCGCTGCGCATCCTCCAACGCGCCGACGTCGTCGTGCACGACCGGCTCGTCGGGTCCGAGATCCTCGAGCTCATCCCTGGCTCGGCCGAGGTCCACGACGTCGGCAAGATTCCCGGCGGTGCGGACAACCAGGCGTCGATCAACGAACTGCTCGTGGACCGCGGGCGAACGGGTCGCGCCGTCGTGCGCCTGAAGGGTGGCGATCCCTTCGTCTTCGGACGCGGCGGCGAGGAGGTGGCCGCGCTCAGCGCCGCGGGAATCGACTGTGAGGTCGTGCCCGGGATCACCTCGGCACTGGCCGCGCCGCTCGCGGCGGGCATCCCGGTCACCCACCGGGGCGCATCGTGCGGGGTCGTGGTCGTGACCGCGCGGGGCTGCGCGCGCGATCCCGAACTCGCTCGCCTCGCCGCGGCGGGCCTGACGATCGTGATCCTCATGGGGGTCGCGCGCCGGGCCGCGATCGCGTCACAGCTGCTCGACGGCGGCCTCGACCCGGCGACGCCGGTCGCGGTCGTGGAGCGCGCCTCCACCCCCGAGCAGCGTGTCCAGCGCGCCACGTTGAGCGACCTCGCCGCGATGTCGGTGGTGTCACCCGCCGTGATCGTGGTCGGCGCGGTCGCGGCGCTCGACCTCACGGCGGTGTCCCGGATGGCGTCGTCGTGATGCTGCCCGTCGTCATCGACCTCGCCGGGCGTCCCGTGACCGTGGTGGGAGCGGGCGCGGTTGGTGCGCGCAAAGTGGCGCAGCTCCTCGAGGTCGGCGCCGTCGTCACGGTCATCGCGAACGAGGTGCGCGCGCTGCCGGCCGGGGTCAGCACCGTTCGCCGTCGCCGGTACGAGCCGGGCGACCTCGCGGGCGCATTCCTCGTCGTCGCCGCGACCGGCGACCACGGGGTCGACGACGCGATCGCCGCCGAGGCGGCGTCACGCGGTCAGCTGCTCAACGTCGTCGACGACCCGAAACGGTCATCCTTCTACTTCAGCGCCCTTCACCGAGACGGCGACGTCGTCGTCTCGGTGTCGACCTCGGGGATGTCGCCCGCCCTCGCGTCCTGGGTGCGCGATCGGATCGCGGCGACGCTGCCGAGCGGCCTCGGTGCGCTCGCGCAGCGCCTCGCGCACGCGCGCCACGACTACCACGCTGCGGGTACGAGCACCGAGGGACTTGCCTGGCGCGACTGGATCGACGCGTGGGCCCGCGGCGACGCGTTAGAGACCCGAGAGCCGCCGGATGGGGCGCGCGAGCGCCGAGTTGTCATCGGACCCGTGACCCTCGGCGATGACGCCGTCTTCGAAGGTCGCCGCGAGCGCGGCCACGGGTAGCACGGCGCCCACGGACTTGGCGAGCTCGAGCCCGATGCCGAGGTCCTTGCGGTGCAGCTCGATCTTGAAGCCGATCGGGTAGTCGTCCTCGATCATCCGCCCCGCGCGGTTGGTGAGGACCCACGAGCCCGCGGCCCCGCCGGCGAGGGCCTCGATGACCTTGCCGGCGTCGAGGCCGGCCTTCAACGCGAGCACGACGCCCTCGGCGACCCCGAGGTAGGTGCCCGCGAGGATGACCTGGTTGACGGCCTTGGCCCACTGGCCGGCGCCGACGGGGCCGAGGTGGGCGACCGTGCGGCCCATGGCGTTGAGCACGCCCTCGGCGCGCGAGACGTCTGCGTCGGCGCCGCCGACGAGGATCGTGAGCGTCGCGAGGCGCGCGCCCTCCGAGCCACCGGTCACCGGTGCGTCGATGA
>JAJXXB010000051.1 GCA_021781315.1 Actinomycetes bacterium
GCTGGCTGCGCACGCGAGACATGGCGCGCCGCGACGAGCGCGGCTACCTGTACCTCGTGGACCGGCGCAGCGACATGATCGTGACCGGTGGCTACAACGTCTACCCGCGCGAGGTCGAAGACGTGCTGCTCGCGCACCCGGCCGTCGTCGAGTGTGCCGTGGTCGCCGCCCCCGATCCGACCTGGGTCGAGGCCGTGGTCGCCTACGTCGTGTTCGGACCCGGCCAGAGCGCGAGCGAGGACGAGCTGCGGGCCTTCGTGCGCGAGCGCCTCGCGGGCTACAAGGTTCCCAAGCGTGTCACGGTGCTCGCCGAGATCCCCAAGTCGGCCGTCGGCAAGGTCCTGCGACGAGCGCTGCGCGACCCACTGTGGGCGGACTCATGAGTGAGTCGGCGTCGGTTCGCGTCGAGCGCACGGGACCGATCACGACGGTGATCCTGCATCGCCCGGCCTCGAGGAACAGTGTCGACGGCCCGACGGCGGCCCGCTTGGCCGAGGCCTTCCGGGCCTTTGACGCCGACGAGCGGTCGTCGGTCGCCGTCCTCTACGGCGAGGGCGGCAACTTCTGTTCCGGGGCCGACCTCACGGCCGTCGACTCCGAGCGGGGCAATCGGATGGCGAGCGACGGTGACGGCCCGATGGGTGTCTCGCGGCTCACGCTCACCAAGCCGGTCATCGCCGCGGTCGAGGGCTACGCCGTCGCGGGCGGACTCGAGCTCGCCATCTGGTGTGACCTGCGCGTCGCCGCGTCCGACGCCGTCTTTGGCGTGTTCTGTCGGCGTTGGGGCGTTCCGCTCGTCGACGGGGGCACCGTGCGCCTGCCCCGCCTGATCGGCGAGGGTCGAGCGCTCGACCTCGTCCTCACGGGTCGCGCCGTCTCAGCGGACGAGGCCCTCGCGATGGGACTCGTGAACCGGGTCGTGGCGAGCGGTCACGCGCGCGAGGTCGCCGAGGCGCTCGCCACCCAGATCGCGGCCTTTCCCCAGACCTGCCTGCGCAACGACCGTCGCTCGCTCTACGAGCAAGAGGGAGTCAGCGAGCGCGACGCGATGGCCAACGAGTTCATCCTCGGGCAGCGATCGCTCGCCGCCGACGGGCTCGACGGCGCCCGGCGCTTCCGGGGCGGCGCCGGGCGACACGGTGAGTTCGCCTGACTGGTACCCGAGGCACCGTCACGGATGCGGGCCACGTCCTAGGCCCGGCCCGGCACTACAGTCCGACCCAGCGCCGACGTATCGACGGCGCCGAGTGGTCGATGACAGAGAGGTGCACATGATGAGCAATCCGCTCCCTCGCCCGGTCGTGACGTGGAGCGAAGCATGACGCCT
Source organism: Actinomycetes bacterium (assembly GCA_021781315.1). The sequence goes on from JAJXXB010000051.1 coordinate 1,328, forward strand.
CGACGTCGCGACCGCACCCTGCAACTAGCGCCCGCGACGACCGAGGACTTTCGAGAGCTCGCGCGCCGCCGACTTCCCCGCCAGCTCTTTGACTACGTGGACGGGGGTGCGTTCGCCGAGAACTCGATGCGCGCGAACGAAGACGATCTACGGGCACTTCGCGTTCGACAGCGGGTGTTGCGCGACGTTTCCAATCGTCGCTTGGCGACCACGGTTCTCGGTCAGTCGCTCTCGCTGCCCCTCGTACTCGCGCCGGTCGGCTTCGCGGGCATGTTCGCGCCGCGCGCCGAGGTGCTGGCCGCGCGGGCGGCAGAGCGCGCGGGGATCCTCTTCACCGAGTCGACCCTCTCGATCTGTGGGATCGAAGAGGTCGCGGCCGCCACGACCACACCGTTCTGGTTCCAGCTCTACGTCATGAAGGATCGCCGGTTCGCCGAGGAACTCGTGGCCCGCGCCCGAGCGGCGGGCTGCACGACGCTCGTACTGACCGTCGACCTCGCGGTGCCGGGGCGGCGCTTTCGTGACGCCCGAAACGGGCTCAACGGTGGCCTTTCGACCTTCGCGCGGAGTCGGCGCCGGCTGGACATCGCGAGCCACCCGCGCTGGGTGCGCGAGGTGGCCCTCGGGGGCAAGCCCCTCACGTTCGGCAACCTCGAGAGCGCCGTGCCCGCTGGGCGCGTGCCCCAAGACTTCCAGCACTGGGTCGCGGGACAGTTCGATCCAAGCGTCACCTGGCACGACCTCGAGTGGCTGCGCTCGCTCTGGGACGGACCGATCGTGCTCAAGGGGATCCTCGATCCCGAGGACGCGCGCGAGGCCGTCGCCAACGGCGCCGATGCGATCATCGTCTCCAACCACGGGGGGCGACAGCTCGATGACGTCACCTCGACGATCCGCGCCCTGCCGAGAATCGCCGACGCCGTCGGCGACGCGGTCGAGATCTTGATGGACGGCGGGGTGCGCAGCGGTCTGGACATTGTCAAGGCCTTGTCACTCGGTGCCCGGGCGTGCCTGGTCGGGCGACCGTGGATCTACGCGGTGGCTGCCCGCGGCGAGCAGGGGGTCTTCAACGTCATCGAGTCGCTACGCGCTGACCTCATGGTCGTGCTCGCACTCGCCGGCGTGGCCGACGTGCACGACCTCGGCCCGTCGGTGCTCGAGAACCCCGGCGTCGACCGAGGCTGACTGCGAGGTTTTCGAGCAGAGGAACGTGTCAGTCGGTGAGGTAGTCGACCGCGACGCGATCGACTACGACGCCGTCGTTCATCCAGTCGACGACCGCGCGATGGCGCGGGTGCACCAAGTACTGGTCGAGCGCCTCGGTCGACTCGAAGCTCGAGACGAGGATGAGCGGCCAGTGCGAGTCGACGACACCCAGGTCCGGGTGGACCTCGATCGAGATGACGCCTGGCACCACGTCAGCGAGTGCCTCGAGGCGCGAGCGCATTTCGACGACGTGGCGTTGGCGCACGTCAGGGTCGGAAGCGGCGAGCTGGAAGGCGACGATGTGACGGATCATGGTTCTCCCGCGGTGGCGTTCGCGCTCGAGTCTAGGGAACCGGCGGCGGGCCGCCGAGAACGCCGCCACTCGTCGAGGGTCTCGACGTCGACCGGTTGCGCGACGCTCGACGCCGACCAGCTGGCGAGCAGCTGCAGCGAATTCGCCGACGGCGAGCCGGGCTCGGCGCTGTAGACGTTGATCCGCTGTCCGGAGTCCCCGCCGAGTTCGAGGGCCTCGTAGTCGAGCGTGAGGTCGCCCACGACCGGGTGGTGCAGACGCTTGGCGCCGCTG
>JAJXXB010000175.1 GCA_021781315.1 Actinomycetes bacterium
CGTGGATTTCGCTCGATCCCCTCGGCACGGTGCGCGTGCGAGCTTCTCTCTCGCAGGGTTCGACCTTCCTCGGGATCGCGCCGACGTCCGACGTCGATCGCTACCTTGCCGGGGCTGCCCACAGCGAGGTGACCTCGGTCAGCGTGCTGCCCTTCGCCGCCAACTACCGCGAAGTGAGCGGCTCTCGTTCCGTGGCTGCCCCCGCCAACAGATCCTTCTGGGTTGTCTCGTCGGTGGGTCCGGGTGAGCGATCCATCTCGTGGCATTCCGCGAGTGGCAAGTGGAGCCTCGTCGTCATGCGCGCCGACGCCCAGAGCGGCGTTGCGGCGCGAGTGAGCGTCGGGACGAACACCGGGCTCGTTCTCCCGGTGGGCGTCGGGCTCGTGGTGGGCGGCATCCTCGCCCTCTTCGGCGGCGGCCTCATGATCGGCTTTGGCGCGATGGCGCTCGCGCGGCGGCGCCACGGCGAACGCGCGACGCCTTCGGCACCACTAGATGGCGGCGGGCTCGCGACGCCGATGCCCGTTCATGCGCCGGCAGTGCCGGGAACCTATCCCGCGCGACTCGACGGACATCTCCAGGCGCCGCTCAGTCGATGGCTCTGGCTCGTGAAGTGGTTCCTCGTGATACCACACCTGTTCGTCCTCGCGTTCTTGTGGATCGCGGCGTTCGCCCTCACCGTCCTCGCGGGACTGTCGATTCTCGTCACGGGTCGCTATCCGCGAGCGATCTTCGACTTCGTGGTGGGCGTGATCCGCTGGACGTGGCGGGTCACGTTCTACGCCTTCAGCGCCCTCGCCACCGACGTCTACCCGCCGTTCTCGCTCGAGTCGGACGCCCGCTTCCCCGCGGACTTCACCGTCGACTACCCCGAGCGCCTCTCGCGCGGCCTCGTGCTCGTGAAGTGGTGGCTGCTCGCGATACCTCAGTACATCGTCGTCGCGATCCTCACCGGGGGCGGGTTTGGCTGGCACGACCACTTCACGAGCTCGTGGTCCTTCATCACCGGTGGCGGCGTGATCGGGCTGCTCACGATCGCGGCGGCCGTCGTGCTGCTGGTGACCGGGGAGTATCCCGCGACGCTCTTTGACGTGGTGATGGGTCTGAACCGCTGGTGCTATCGCGTGTTGGCCTACGTCTTGTTGCTGCGCGACGAGTATCCGCCCTTCCGCTTCGACGGCGGGGGCCGCGATCCCGGCACTGCGCCGATCGACGCTGCGGCGGACGTGATCGGACCGGGCGAACCGGATACGACGGGGGCGTCGTAGCCAGCACCGTCAGCAGAGGAGGAGAAGATGAAGGCTCTCGTTGTGTACGAGTCGATGTACGGCAACACTCGTCGTGTCGCCGAAGCCATCGGCGCGGCGTTGGGCGGTGCCGCTGACGTTTCCGTGGTCCGCGCCGACGATCCGTCCGCCGCAGCGGTAAGTGGTGTCGACCTACTCGTGCTGGGCGCGCCGACTCACGGGTGGAGCCTGCCGCGTGCGAGCACGCGCCGCGGCGCCGGCGGGAAGAAAGGCGGGACGGCCCCTTCGCTCGAACCCGGGGCCACCGAGGCGCCAGGCGTGCGCGAACTGCTCGACACGCTCTCGGGTGGCGCGGCCGCTGCGTGCTTTGACACCCGGCGACGCGCGCCGAAATGGCTGACGGGCCGCGCGTCGCGTGTGATCGCGACGTCGTTGCGCCAGCGCGGATTCGAGCTCGTCGCCGAGCCGGAGAGCTTCCTAGTCGATCGGCGCGATCAGCTCGTCGCCGGCGAGATCGAGCACGCGACTGTTTGGGGCTCGCACCTGCGTCACGTGATGGACGTTCACGTCGGTCGCGGGTAATCATCCCGCTCGATCGCGCCAAGGCGACGGCGCCGTCGTGGTCGTGAGAGTTCAATCAAATGCTCTCTGGGCGAGTGGCGCCTCTGGAAGTTGGTCACGCACCCGTATCGCCACGATGCGTGACGATCATCAACTCGACGCAGCTCAATAGGAACCGTCGCGTCCTGGCGGTGAACGAACTCGATTCGTGGCGGCAGAGAGACTTGTTCACGATTCGTGCCCACGCCGAGTTCAGAGTCGACGGCCCGAGGCTCTCAGCGCGAACGTTCCTTCGACACTTCCACCTCGGCGAGGACCTAGGGTGACGCGGTGACGCTGGTGTGGACTCTCGTGCTCTTCGCCCACGTGACGGCGGCGGTCTTCTGGGTCGGCGGACAGCTCATGCTCTCGTTCGTGGTACTGCCGTCCCTGCGCCGAGTGGCTCCGCCGCCACTGGTCGCCCAGGTGACGATCGCGGCGGCCCGGCGATTCGCACGTATCGCCAATCGAGCGCTCCTGCCGGTGCTGGTGGTGAGCGGCCCGCTCCTCGCCTGGCACGACGGCGTGCGACCCTCGAACCTCGAGACGACGGCCTTCGGTCGGGTCCTCGGGGTCAAGATCGTCCTCGTTCTCATGGTTCTGGGCCTCACCGTCGCCCACAAGGTCACGGCGAAGCGACTGTCACGACGTGGATCACGGCGCCTGGGACTCGCCACGATGGAGCTCTCGGTCCTGATCCTGGGCTTCGCCGCCGCGCTCGCGGTGCTTCCGACGCCTCACTAGGGCCGCCGACCACGTCTCCCTCGCTGCCCTTGACATCGGAACACTAACGATATATCGTTATACAACGTTACCAGCCGCCGAGGGCGGCGGAAGTGAGGAATCAATGTTTGACAACGACACCAACTCGTGGTCCCAGGGACGTGGCGGCCGCGGCGGCCGCGGTGGCCCGCGCCGTCGAGGCGGACCCGGACACCTCCACGGACACCCCCATGGGGGGCCCGGCGGGCGGATGTGGGGTGGGCCCGGACGTCGCGACGGACGACGTGCGCGCGGCGACGTGCGCGCAGCCGTTCTGGTGCTGCTCGAGGAGCAGCCGCGCAACGGCTACCAGCTCATCCAAGAGCTGACCGAACGCTCCCACGAGGCGTGGCGCCCGAGCCCCGGCTCGATCTACCCCGTCTTGCAGCAGTTGGAGGACGAGGCGCTCGTTCAGGCGAGCGCGACCGGCACCGGTCGCACCTACGAGTTGACCGACGCCGGTCGCGCGTTAGTAGCTGAGCAGCG
>JAJXXB010000233.1 GCA_021781315.1 Actinomycetes bacterium
CACGAGTGGGCCCCGCGCGTGCTGATCGCCAACTCGAACTTGGTGGGCGACTGGGCGACCTGGCCCGAGTTCCGCCGCCTCGAGGCGCTGGGTCTGACCATGTACGGCCAGATGACGGCGGGATCGTGGATCTACATCGGCACCCAGGGGATCCTGCAGGGCACCTACGAGACCTTCGCGGCCGTCGCCGCCAAGCGCTTCGGCGGCACGCTGGCGGGCACGCTCACTCTGACCGGGGGCGCTGGCGGCATGGGCGGCGCCCAGCCACTCGCGGTCACCATGAACGACGGCGCGTGTTTGGTCGTCGACGTCGACCCCTCGCGCCTGGCGCGCCGCGTCGAGCAGCGCTACCTCGACGAGTGGACGAGCGACCTCGACGAGGCGCTTCGCCGCGTGAGCGAGGCGCGCTCCGAGCGGCGGGCCCTGAGCGTGGGGATCGTGGGCAACGCCGCGACGGTCTTCGCCGAGCTGCTCGCGCGCGGCGTGGAGATCGACATCGTCACCGACCAGACCTCGGCGCACGATCCGCTGAGCTACCTGCCCGAGGGGATCGAACTGGGCGACTGGCACCACTACGCCGACACCAAGCCCGAGGAGTTCACCGATCGCGCACGCCAGTCAATGGCCAAGCAGGTCGAGGCGATGGTGGGATTTCTCGACGCGGGCGCCGAGGTCTTCGACTACGGCAACTCGATTCGCGGCGAGGCGGTGCTCGGGGGATACGAGCGGGCCTTCGCGTTCCCGGGCTTCGTACCCGCCTACATCCGGCCCCTCTTCTGCGAGGGCAAGGGCCCCTTCCGCTGGGCGGCGCTGTCGGGCGATCCGGCGGACATCGCGCGCACCGACCGCGCCGTGCTCGAGCTCTTCCCCGACAACGAGCCGCTCGCGCGCTGGATCTCCAAGGCCGAGGAGCGCGTCGCCTTCCAGGGCCTGCCCGCGCGCATCTGCTGGCTGGGATACGGCGAGCGCGACCTCGCGGGACTGGCCTTCAACGACCTCGTGGCGCGCGGCGAGGTGTCCGCGCCGATCGTGATCGGCCGCGACCACCTCGACAGCGGCTCGGTGGCCTCGCCCTACCGCGAGACCGAGGCGATGCTCGACGGCTCGGACGCGATCGCCGACTGGCCACTGCTCAACGCCCTCGTCAACACGGCCTCGGGCGCCTCGTGGGTCTCGATACATCACGGCGGCGGGGTGGGGATCGGCCGCTCGATCCACGCGGGCCAGGTCTGCGTGGCCGACGGCACCGAGCTGGCCGCCCAGAAGCTCGCGAGGGTGCTGCGCAACGATCCGGGCATGGGCGTGATCCGCCACGTCGACGCGGGATACGAGATCGCCGAGGAGACGGCCCTCGAGCGCGGCGTGCGCATCCCGATGCGCGAGACGTGACGACCCTCTACACCAACATCGGCGAGCTGACGACCAACGACGTTCGCCTCGGCGACGGCACGGCGATGGGCCGAGTGCGCGACGCGGCCCTCGTCGAAGAGTCCGGCCGCGTCGCCTGGGTGGGCGCGGCGAGTGACGCGCCGGCGGCCGACGAGCGCGTCGACTGTGACGGGGCGGCCGTGATCCCGGGCTTCGTCGACTCGCACACCCACCTGGTCTTCGCCGGTGACCGGGTGGACGAGTTCGTCGCGCGCATGGCGGGCACGCCCTACGACGGGGGCGGCATACGCTCGACCGTGGCCGCGACGCGCGCCGCCTCTCGCGACGAGCTCCGCCTCGCTTCGGCCGCGCGGGCCGCGGCGCTGCTCGCCGGCGGGGTGACCACCCTCGAGGTGAAGTCGGGCTACGAGCTCACGGTCGAGGGCGAGGTGCGCCTGCTCGAGGTGGCGGGTGACTTCACCGACGAGACCACGTTCCTCGGCGCGCACGCGATTCCCCCCGAGTACGGCGACCGTGACGCGTACGTCGAGCTCGTCGCCGGGGCGATGACGAGCGCGTGCGCGCCGCACGCGCGTTGGGCCGACGTGTTCTGTGACCGCGGGGCCTTCAGCGTCGACGAGGCGCGCCACGTGCTCACCAGCGCTCGTGCGGCCGGTCTCGCGCTACGACTGCACGGCGGTCAGCTCGCCGACGTCGGCGCGGTGCGACTCGCGGTCGAGATGGAGTGTGCGAGCGTGGACCACTGCACCCACGTCAGCGACGACGACCTCGCCGCCCTCGCCGGTTCTTCGACGGTGGCGACGTTGCTGCCCGGCGCGGAGTTCTCCACGCGCTCGCCCTACCCCGACGCGCGCCGCTTTCTCGACGCGGGGGTCGCGATCGCGCTGGCCACCGACTGCAACCCCGGCACGTCCTACGTGACGAGCATGGGTTTCGTGATCGCGCTCGCGGTGCGCGACATGGGCCTCACGCCCGACGAGGCGCTCTACGCCGCCACCCGCGGCGGCGCGGCGGCGCTGCGGCGCCGCGACGTCGGACACTTGGGATTAGGCGCACGCGCCGACCTCGTCGTCCTCGACGCCCCGCGCGCCGCGTACCTGGCCTATCGACCCGGCGCCCACCTGGTGTCGCGCACGGTGCGCGCGGTGACGTCCCACGACGTCGACTCCGGAGACGGGGTTGAATGGTGGAGTGCCGATCACCCTCGCGACACCGCGACCTGACGGGTTGGCGCGCGTCGCGCACGCCCTCGCTCTGTTCCAGCGCGAGGGCGCACCGGTGCAACTGCACTCCGGGGACCTCGGCTGGTTCTGGCGCTTCGGCGCGGCGGCGACGGCGGACGCGCTGCGCACCTGGAGCCGCGAGGAGCGCGTGCTCGCGGTGGGTCTCATCGACGGACCGGGCGTGCTGCGTGTGGCGATCGCTCCCGAGGCGCAGGACGACGAGGAACTGGCGAACGCGATGCTCGCCGACGTCTCCCAGCCCGAGCGCGGCGTCCTCGGCCACGACGGGGTGCTGGAGGCGCGCGCCGGCACGCTCTTTCGTGGCCTGCTGCGTGACAGCGGCTGGCGAGACGACGAGGCCTGGACGCCTCTGCGCCGCGACCTCGCCGAGCCGGTCGGGGACGGTGGGCTGCGCGTCGAGGTGGTCGGCCCGAGCGGCGTCGCCGAGCGCGTCGCGGTCCAACGGGCGGCGTTCGC